>DATHPL010000127.1:0-10228 GCA_035483915.1 Bradyrhizobium sp. | reverse complement strand
CTCGAGCATCAGCACCAGCGGGTACCGTTTCCGGCCCATCAGCTTCTGCTTCATCAGATAGCCACCGATGCGAATTTCCTTGAAGAACGGTATTGCCATTACGAATCTTTCTACCACCCAGGAAGAGGAGTTTATCAGCCCGCCGCCAACTCAGCCGGAAGCCGAAATTCGATATTTTCTTCGCGGCCCGGAAGCACCGAAACCTCAACCGGTCCGATGCGCCTCAAGGCCTCGATCACGTCGTCCACAAGCACTTCCGGCGCCGAAGCGCCGGCGGTAATTCCGACCGCCTTGGCATCCTTCAGCCATTCCGGATTCAATTCGCTGCCATCGGCAATCAAGTAACTCGCAACACCGACCTCGGTGCCGATTTCGCGCAGCCTGTTCGAATTGGAACTGTTATTGGCCCCGACCACCAAGATAACGTCTACGAGCTTACTCAGGTCCCTTACCGCAGATTGGCGGTTCTGTGTCGCATAGCAGATATCCCGGATGTCGGGGCCTTGAATATCTGTAAATCGCTGGTGCAGGGCCGCGATAATGTCCTTGGTGTCGTCCACGCTGAGCGTGGTCTGGGTGATATAGGCCACCGGCGCGTCGCCCGGCAGCGTCAGCGCCGCGACGTCATCGACGTTCTGGACCAGCAGCACCGGGCCTGGAACCTGGCCCATGGTGCCCTCCACCTCGGGATGGCCGGCATGGCCGATCAGGATGAGGGACCGGCCCTTCGACATGTACCGCTTGCCCTGGTTGTGGACCTTGGTCACCAGCGGACAGGTGGCATTGAGCACCGGCAGGCCGCGTGTCGCGGCCTCTTCCTCCACGCTTCGCGCCACGCCGTGGGCGCTGAACACCGTGACGGCCTGCGGGGGAACCTCAGAAAGGTCCTCAACGAAGATCGCCCCTTTGTTTTTCAGGCTTTCGACCACGTATTTGTTGTGCACGATCTCGTGCCGGACGTAGACCGGGGGGCCGTACTTCTCGAGCGCACGCTCGACGATCTCAATCGCGCGCACCACACCTGCGCAAAACCCGCGGGGTTGTGCCAGATAAACTTCCATTGGACGGCCGTTACGCAAGTTGAACTACCCTCAAGTTTGGCGCTCGATCCTGGCGCAGATGTTTGCAATATCCGCACCAACCTTTGCCGGAGATGGCGAAGGGCTTTGTGTCAAAAAAAGACCGGATAGAAAAGACGGTTCCAGGCAGGATTGTCAGGGGGCAGGTATATGTCGTCTTCAGCATTAATTTAGGTAATATAATACAGTTTTCTGACTAAGGTTGCCTGGACCTCCTCACAGCTGCGTCATAACGCCCGACTAAACGGCGGCAGAGCGAGTGATGGCCTGAATTCGGCGGCTTCATGGCCTTTTAGGCTGCCAACGCCAAAAAAGCGCAAAAACAACATTAGATCGGCCCGGGGAACTCAGTTAGATAGCGGGCGTTTCCGGCAGGCCGTTAACATCAGCGTTAACAGCAGAAAGAGTAGACGTGCTGACCAAGCTAGTTATTTCGATTGTCCAGACCTGTACCCGGTTTGCCGCCATAACTGTTCTGATTGCCCTCGGCCTTGCGGTCGGGGCGGGCTTCTATACGGCCCAACATTTCGAGATCAATACCGACATCAACACGCTGATTTCTCCCGACCTCGACTGGCGCAAGCGCGACATTCAGTTCGACACGGCTTTCGACCGGGACCGCACGATTCTGGCGGTGGTTGAGGCGCCGACCCCCGAGCTGACCAACTCGGCCAGCGCGGCGCTCTACCAGAAGCTCGTCAATGACAAGCAGCATTTCGAGTCGGTCCAGCCGCTGGGTTCGGGCGAGTTCTTTGAAAAGAACGCGCTGTTGTTTCTGCCCAAGGATCAGGTCGCCGGTTTTACCCGCCAGTTTGAGCAGGCCGCGCCGCTCATCGAGATCATGGCCGGCGATCCGTCGCTGCGTGGACTGACCGGGGCGCTGGAAACGGCACTCGCGGGCGTCAAGCGCGGCCAGATCAAGCTCGACAGCACCGAGCGGCCGTTCAACCAGATATCCCAAACGATCGAGGACGTGCTGAAGAACGGCAACGCTACCTTCTCGTGGCGCGAACTGGTCAGCGACAAGCCTCTGACCGACGCCGACCGTCGCTCCTTCATCGAGTTCAAGCCGATCCTCGATTTCAACGCGCTCGAGCCCGGCAAGGACGCAACCGATGCAATCAGGCAGGCCGCCAGCGAGCTGAAGCTCGAAAGCGAATATGGCGCGCGGGTCCGCCTGACCGGACCGGTGCCGATCGCCAACGAGGAGTTCGCAACCGTCGCCGACGGCGCCGTCGTCAACGGGGTCGGCACCGTTTTGGTGGTGCTTTTCATTCTCTGGCTGGCGCTGCATTCGGCGAAGATCATCTCGGCGGTGTTCGCCAATCTGTTCATCGGACTTTCGATCACCACGGCGATCGGCCTGAAAATGGTCGGCTCGCTCAATCTGCTTTCGATTGCGTTTGCGGTTTTGTTCGTTGGACTGGGGGTGGACTTCGGCATCCAGTTCAGTGTCCGCTACCGTTCGGAGCGCTTCAAAGGCAACGATCTCAAGGCGGCGCTGGCGAAAGCCGCCGAACGTTCCGCCATCCCGCTCTCGCTCGCGGCGATGGCGACAGCGGCGGGATTCATGTCGTTTCTGCCGACTGACTACAAAGGCGTCTCAGAACTCGGCGAAATCGCCGGCGTAGGCATGCTGGTGGCTTTTTTAACGAGCATCACCGTCTTGCCGGCCTTGCTCTGCCTGCTTAACCCGCCGGGAGAAGACGATCCGGTCGGCTATGCCTTTTTGGCCCCGGTCGATCACTTCCTGGAAAAGCACCGCGTGATCATCATCGTCGGAACCTTGCTGATCGCGGTCGCCGGTTTGCCGCTGCTTTACTTCCTGCACTTCGACTTCAACCCGATGCATTTGCGCAATCCCAACGTTGAATCGATCGCCACGTTCCTCGACCTGAGAAAAGATCCGAACACCGGCGCCAACGCCATCAACGTGATGACGAATTCGGAAGCCGATGCGAAGAAGATCGAGGCCAAGCTTTCGCAACTGCCGGAAGTGCTCAACGTGATCTCGCTGGACAGTTTCGTGCCGGAAGATCAGCCGGAAAAGCTGAAGCTGATCGCGCAGGGAGCCAAGGTTCTCAATCCGGCGCTTAATCCTGAATCCGTTGATGAGCCGCCGTCGGATGCGGAAAATGTCGATGCCTTGAAGGGATCGGCGGACAGTCTGCGCAGGGCCGCGGGCGATGCCAAAGGACCGGGCGCGGTAGCGTCGCGGCGGCTGGCTGATGACCTGCAGCGGCTCGCCGATTCCAATCAGGCCACGCGTGAAAAAACCCAAGGCATCTTCGTCACCCCGCTGAAGATCGTGTTCGATCAACTCAAGAACGCGATGCAGGCCAAGCCGGTCAGCCTGAATAACTTGCCGGCCGATCTGGTGAGCGGCTGGAAGACCAAGGACGGCCTGATGCGTGTTGAGGCCGAGCCGCGCGGCGACCCCAACGACAACGAGACCTTGCGCAAGTTCGCCGCAGCCGTGCTTGCCGCCGAGCCGACCGCGATCGGCGGTCCCGTATCCATTCTCAAGTCCGGCGACACGGTCGTGAAGGCGTTTATTCACGCCGGCTTCTGGGCGCTGCTCGTGATCAGCCTGTTGCTCTGGCTAGCGCTCCGACGCATCACCGACGTGCTGCTGACGCTGGTGCCGCTGTTGGTCGCGGGCGCGGTGACGCTCGAGATTTGCGTCCTGATCGACCTGCCGCTCAACTTCGCCAACATCGTAGCGCTGCCGTTGTTGCTCGGCGTCGGCGTCGCCTTCAAGATTTATTATGTGACGGCGTGGCGCTCGGGGAGAACAAATCTGCTGCAATCGAGCCTGACGCGCGCAATATTTTTCAGCGCCTTGACGACGGCTACGGCGTTCGGCAGCCTGTGGCTGTCAAGCCATCCGGGAACCGCAAGCATGGGCAAGCTGCTGGCGCTGTCGCTGGTTACGACACTCGCCGCGGTGTTGCTATTTCAGCCTGCGCTAATGGGCAAACCGCGCGATGTCGGGAAGTAGGCAGATATCGCCGACTTCGGGCGGTGTCGTCGTCGCCGCCTGTTTCTGACCCGCCGGCATCTTCGTAGTAGCCGCTGTCATCGTGCCCGTAGTTTTCGGGGCTACCGGAGTCTTCGCGCCCTTTGCTACAGTGCTGGCGGGACTCGACGGGATGGGGCCGGCGATTCGAGTCCAGGTTTCCCCGCCGCACAGGAAGCCGAGTACGCAGCCTTGAATTTCCAGCTTGTCGGAGCCGACTGGTTTGATCGTCGAGCTATACGTCTTGCCATCGTTAGCGTTGTAGACCTCGCCTTCCCACTGATCGACTCCGGGCTTCTTTTTCATATTAATGAGGACCGGTATGCCGAGAGTTGGTCTGCTCCGTTTTGAGACGTCGGGGTTGTGCTCGTCGACGCCGCCGGGCTCCTTCTCCCAAACGACCGCGCCCCACATGTTGCCGCTGCACTCGGCGACGCGAATATGGGCAACCGCATCTGCCACGAGCCAGTCTCCCGTGGGATCGGCAGCTAATGCTGAAACTGTGGTCAGCCCGGATAATGTAGTAAAAAGTATAAATGTGCGCATGATGTCTCGCGGGCGGTGCAACATTGTGTAACCTATGCTCAAATGGATGATCCTGAGGATGGCAAAACGCCGCATTGAGCGTTTTCAGTTGACGGAACGGGCACTAAGCGAAGTATGTAGCTGATGACGGATTCTAATCTAGATGTTTCTGCGATGTTTATGGACCGGCAGGGGCAGCGGAGCTCCATGCATGCGCGCCATTTGAACGAACAACTCGTTCGGGTCCTCAAGACTATCGGCTACGATGTTGGCTTCCAGAAGGGCCAAGGCCAGTACCTCTTTGATCGTGACGGTGTCCGTTATCTCGATCTACTGAGCGGTTTTGGCGTTTTTGCGATTGGCCGGAACCATCCGGCCTTGCGTGAGGCGCTCAAGAGCGTTCTCGATAGCGATCTTCCAAACCTCGTCCAGCTCGATGTTTCGACGCTCGCCGGCGTGCTGGCCGAGCGACTGCTGAAATATGTCCCGTATTTGGACAAGGTGTTTTTTGCCAATTCCGGCGCGGAGTGCGTCGAGGCCGCCATCAAGTTCGCCCGCGCCGCCACCGGCCGGCCCGGCATCGTCTATTGCGCACACGCTTATCACGGCCTGACTTATGGCGCGCTGTCGCTGACGGACGATCCGAACTTCCGCGGTGGCTTCCAGCCGCTGCTTCCCGGCTGCACCTCGATCCCATTCAACGATCTTGCCGCGCTGGAGCAGGCGCTGTCTTCGCGTGAAGTCGCCGCTTTCATGTTCGAGCCGATCCAGGGCAAGGGCGTCAACATGCCCACCGATGAATTCCTGCCCGGCGCGGCTGCGCTGTGCCGGAAGTACGGCACCCTGATGATCGCGGACGAAATCCAGACCGGCATGGGTCGGACGGGGCGCTTCCTTGCCGTCGAGCACTGGAACGTCGAGCCCGACATGGTTCTCTTGTCGAAGGCGCTCTCCGGCGGTCACGTGCCGGTCGGTGCGGTGCTCACGCGCAAGAACATCTTCGACAAGATCTTCAATCAAATGGACCGCGCGGTCGTGCACGGTTCGACCTTTGCGAAAAACGACTTGGCGATGGCGGCCGGCATTGCCACGCTTGAAGTGATGAAGTCGGAAAAGCTGGTCGAGGCGGCCGCCAAGCGCGGCGCCGAACTTCGGCTTGCGCTCAACCGGATGGTCCCCGGCTACGAGCTCCTGAAGGAAGTGCGCGGCAAGGGATTGATGATCGGCCTTGAGTTCGGCTCGCCGAAATCACTGCGGCTGAAGGCGTCATGGAACGTGCTGGAGACCGCGAACAAGGGCCTGTTCTGTCAGCTCATCACCGTTCCCTTGTTCAAGGACCACAAGATCCTGACGCAAGTGTCCGGCCATGGCAGCCACACCATCAAGCTGTTGCCGCCGCTGACCATCACCGAGGAAGACTGCAACTGGATCGAGCGAGCGTTCGATTCTGTAATCGCATCCAGCCACAAGGTCCCGGGCGCGATCTGGTCGCTCGGCAAAACGCTGGTCGACAACGCGGTTCGCAAATCCGCCTAAGCGCGAAGTTTCGCGCTTTCGCTGAGATCAGCGCCTATCCTCCAGGATCATCGCAGCACCCTTCTCGGCAATCATCGCCGTCGGCGTGTTGGTATTGCCAGAGGTGATCGTCGGCATCACGGATGCGTCCGCGATCCGCAAGCCCTGTAGCCCGCGAAAGCGCAGGCGCTCGTCGACCACGGCGAAGGAATCGTTTTCCGTTCCCATCTTGGCGGTCCCTACGGGATGAAAAATGGTCGTCCCGATGTCGCCGGCGGCTTTTGCCAGCGATGCTTCGTCATCGCCGACCGAAGGTCCCGGCAAAAACTCTTCCGGATGATAGGGAGCGAGCGCCGGCTGCTTCATCAGCCGCCGCGTGGTGCGGATCGCGTCGGCGGCGACCTGTCGGTCTTCATCGGTCGACAGATAGTTCGGTGCGATCGACGGCGCCTGACCGGCGGCGGAAGACTTGATCCGCACGGTGCCGCGCGAGGTCGGTTGCAGGTTGCAGGCGCTGACGGTGATGGCCGGAAATCGATGCAAGGGATCGCCGAACTTGTCGAGCGATAGCGGCTGCACGTGGAACTGGATATTGGCCCGGTCGCGGTGGGAATCGGAGCGGGTGAAAATGCCGAGCTGGGAAGGCGCCATGGTCAGGGGACCGCGTCGGCGAAAAACGTAATCGAGGCCCATCAGGCCGCGCCGCACGTAGGAGTAATAGGTTTCGTTGAGCGTGCGCACGCCAGAGACCTTGTAGATCGCGCGCTGCTGTAAATGGTCTTGCAGGTTTCGCCCGACGCCCGGCCGGTCGATGACGCTGGCGATGCCGAGCGGGGTCAACCATTCCGCCGGCCCGATACCTGAGCGGTGCAGCACTTGCGTCGACCCGATCGAGCCGGCGCACAAGATTACTTCGCCCTTGGTGCGGGCCTCGAAGATCTCACCGTTCCGGGCGAACAGAACGCCCACGGCGCGGCCGTTCTCGATGAGGAGGCGGTCGACCAGGACGTTCTTCTCAAGGCGCAGATTGGGCCGGGTCAAGGCGGGCTTGAGGAAGCCGCGGGCCGACGACCAGCGGCGCCCGCGCTTCTGGTTGACGTGGAAATAGCCGACGCCCTCGTTGTCGCCGGTGTTGAAATCCGCAGTTTTGCGAATTCCCATTTGCTCGGCCGCTTCGCCGACGGCGTCGAGGACGGCCCAGGACAGCCGCGGCGCCTCGACGCGCCAGCCGCCGCCGGTGCCGTGATGCTCGCTCTCGCCCAGGAAGTGATCCTCCAGCCGGCGAAAGGCCGGCAAGACGTCGCCATATCCCCAACCGGTCAGGCCGAGCTGACGCCAATGGTCATAGTCGGCGGCCTGTCCGCGCATCGAGATCATGGCGTTGATCGCCGACGAGCCGCCGATCACCTTGCCACGGGGATAGGCCAGCGAACGGCCGTTGAGACCGGCTTCGGGTTCGGTCCGAAACATCCAGTCCGAGCGTGGATTGCCGATCGCGAACAGGTATCCGACCGGGATGTGAAACCAGATCCAGTTGTCGCTGCCGCCGGCTTCCAGGATCAGCACCCGGTTTTTCGGATTCGCAGACAGGCGGTTGGCGACGATGCATCCGGCGGTGCCGGCACCGACGACGATGTAGTCGAAATCTCCCTCGAGCCGTGTCGTCATTTTCCTGTTTCCGCCGTTCGTCTGCGCATCTGGTTTGTCAGACGTTAATAGGCCGGACCAAAGTCCGGCCATTGCACTTTTGTCAATGCATGGTGTCTCGGTTCTCGCCTAACGGGTATTGGGTCGATGACGCGCTCCATGCTAAACAGGGGCACCATCAATGATTTAGCCCCGAGTTTCCCCATGCCCATCGTCAACCGCGCGGCCGACCTGCAACCCGAAATACAAGCCTGGCGCCGCGATATCCATGAACATCCTGAACTCGGCTACGAGGAACGCCGCACCTCGGCTTTCGTGGCCGACCGGCTGCGGGAATTTGGCTGCGATGAGGTCGCGACCGGGCTTGGCGGCACCGGCGTGGTCGGCGTCATCAAGGGACGTAAACCCGCCGGCAACGCCGACGTCAAAGTGATTGGGCTTCGCGCCGACATGGACGCGCTTCCGATCGAGGAGGCGACCGGATTGCCTTACGCCTCCAAAACCTCCGGCAAGATGCACGCCTGCGGTCATGACGGGCACACCGCAATGCTGCTTGGCGCGGCGCGCTATCTGGCCGAGACCAGGAATTTCGCGGGGCAAGCGGTCGTGATCTTTCAGCCAGCGGAAGAGGGCGGTTTCGGCGCCGCCGCCATGATCAAGGACGGGCTGTTCGAACGCTTCGCCATCGATCAGGTCTACGGCATGCACAATGGCCCGGGGATTCCGGTCGGCAGCTTTGCCATTCGGCCGGGCCCGATCATGGCCTCGACCGATGCCGTCAACATCCACATCGAGGGGCGCGGCGGCCACGCGGCGCGTCCGCATTTGTCGATCGATTCCGTCATGGTCGGCGCCCAGCTGATCACGGCCTTGCAGTCGATCGTCTCGCGCAGCGTCGATCCGCTCGAGGCCGCGGTCGTCTCGATGTGCGAGTTCCACGCCGGCAATGCCCGCAATGTGATTCCGCAAACCGCCGAAATCAGGGGCACCGTCAGGACCTTGACGGCGGAAGTACGTGTGCTGGTTGAGAAGCGCGTGCGCGAGGTCGTGAACGGCGTGGCGCAGATGACCGGCGCCAAGATCGATCTCGAATATCTGCGTGGCTATCCGGTCGTGGTCAACCATGCCGCGCAAACGGATTTTGCGATCAAGGTGGCCGAGGATGTCGCGGGCAGCGGCAATGTGCAGGAGATGCCGCCGCTGATGGGCGGCGAGGACTTCGCCTATATGCTGGAGAAGCGACCGGGCGCGTTTATTTTCTGCGGCAATGGCGACAGCGCGGGCTTGCATCACCCGGCCTACAATTTCGACGACGAGGCGATCGTGTTTGGCACCTCGTACTGGATCAAGCTGGTCGAAGGTACGCTCGCGGCGTAGTCCCGCCAGGGAAGCGCCGTCGCGTATCAAGATAAAAAAGAGGCCCGCGTTGTGCGGGCCTCTTTGTTTTACGTACGATCGGCCGGATCAGAACAGGTGGGCAAAGATAAAGTACAGCCCACCCGAAAGCAGGATCGCCACCGGCAGCGTCAGCACCCAAGCCATCGCCATATTGCGGATGGTTGACATCTGCAGGCCCGACCCGTTGGCAGCCATGGCACCGGCAACGCCGGACGACAGCACGTGGGTGGTAGAGACCGGAAGGCCGAAGTTGTCGGCTGCGAAGATCGTCGCGGCGGCGACGAGTTCTGCCGACGCGCCCTGGGCGTAAGTGAGGTGCGTCTTGCCGATCTTCTCGCCCACCGTGACCACGATGCGCTTCCACCCGATCATGGTGCCGAGGCCAAGCGCCAGCGCGACCGCGATCTTCACCCAGTTCGGGATGAACTTGGTGGCGGCGTCCAGCGTGCCCTTATAGGTGTTCAGGATCGCGACATCATCCTTGCTGAGGTCGCTTTCCTTGTCCTTCATCAGGAAGCGGATCGCTTCCGAGGTCAGGTACATGTCGTTACGGGTGTTGCCGACGACTTCCGACGGAACCTTGTTGAACGAACCGTACTTCTGGACCTGATCGCCGATGTCCTTCACCAGAGCGGCGAGCGAAGGAAAGGTGCCTTCGCTAATGCGACGCTGCGACACATATTGAGTCACGGCCGGGCGCGGGTCGCCGATGATGCTATGACCGGCGCCTTTGGCCGCAATCACCTTGGAGGCGGCCTCAGAGGCCTGCTGGAACACAGCGACCTGCGAATCCGGCATCGAACGGTTGAGGGCGTAGGCGGTAGGGACCGTGCCGATCAGGATCAGCATGATCAGGCCCATGCCCTTCTGGCCGTCGTTCGAGCCGTGCGCGAAGCTGACGCCCGTGCAGGTCAGGATCAAAAGGCCGCGGATCCAGAGCGGCGGGGTCTTGCCGGGTTCCGGCGCGGAATACAGCGCCGGACTGCGGACGATCACCTTCATCAGCATCAGTAGCAGCGCGGCCAGGATGAAGCCGACCAGCGGC
>DATHPL010000126.1:0-4941 GCA_035483915.1 Bradyrhizobium sp. | reverse complement strand
TTTCGACTGGTGGCGGGCTACGATAATCCCAGCGCAAATGTGCGGCTCGTTCTCACGCCAGGCGATCTCAGGGACAAGGTAACCGAGGCCGAACTCGTTAAGGCGGCACAGCTCACAGCCGCTCTTCTTGCGGCCAGTTGTAACGCCCCCTCCTCGGCAGCCTCGCAGTGGCGAGAGCTGAGCAAATAGCAGAACGTCGGGATTTTACTTCATCGGCCAGATCGCCTCGGCAATCGCGGCCTGCGGCGGAAAGATCGTAACGAACTTGCCGCCGACATATTGCAACAGCACCGGGTCGGCGTCGTTGTTCTGGCCCGCCTCGTCGAACTTGATGCGGTGCCACGGCATGATGGTTTGTTCTCCCGGAATATCGGTCGCGGCCAACGCATCGCGGATCTTCGGGCCCTCGGTCGACTTGGCGCGGTTGATCGCGTCCGCCAACACCAGAAGTCCCATAAATTCTCGCGAAGTAAGGTCGTTGAGATCCTTGCCGGACCTTTCCTTGTACATGGCGTTGATGGTCCCGACCATCGGCCGCTTGGTGGCGAGATCGAGCGAGAAGGTGCTGCGCGAGATCGCGGCCTCGAGCTTGTCGCCGACCGCGTCATAGAGCGCCTTGTCGGAGAAGCCGGCGTCTTGCGCCACGATCGCATTTGCCTTGTAACCGAGCTCGACCATGGTCTTGATCAGGAGAATGCTGTCCGTGGTGTAGCTCGACGGCATCAGCACGTCAGCATTGGAAGCCTTGAGCTGTTGCACCTCGGCCGAGAGCGAAGGCGTGTTGGCGCGATACTTGATATCGGCCACGATCTTGTAGCCGCGCTCGCCGGCGAGCTTCGCCTGTGCGTTGGCGGAGTCGGTACCGAAGATCGTGTCCTCATGGAACAGCGCCAAGGTTTCGATCTTGGTGCCTTTCTTCTTTATCGCATCGAAGAAGTCGAACATCGCCGCCGAATACATCTCGTCATGCGGTGACGGGCGGAAGAAGAATTTCAAACCGCGCCTGTGCAGGCTGGGTGAGGAATTTTCGGCCGAGACAAACGGAATCTGGTAACGTTCGCAGATCTGGCTGACGGTGACTGCGACCGCGCTTTGATAAGTGCCGATGATGGCGCAGACTTTTTCCTGGGTGATCAGGCGCTCGGCTTCGGCGCGCCCCTTTTGCGGATCGGATTGATGGTCGGCGAAGATCAGTTGGATCTTGGCGCCGCCCAATCCCGGCAAGCCTGCGCCTTTTGCCAGCGGTAGATCGAAATCATAGTTGTTGTTGATGATCTCGGCCGCGGTCTCGAACGCCCTTTGTGCGTCGACGCCGATCTGCGCGGCATTACCCGATAATGGATAGGTTAAGCCGATCCGGATGTCGCCGGTGTTTTGGGCGCGTGCAGGCAAGGTGCTGGCGGCAAGCGCTGCCGTACCACCCAAAAGAAGCGTTCTACGATCCATGATCCTCAACCCTCCTGTTTCAAACCAATCAGACTTGCTTCATTCCACCTGATAGCCTTGCTCGCGATCCCGCCGCCGTGCAGATGCCGGACGCTCGCCAGGCGCGCCCAGGCCGCCGCCGCCGGAAGTAACGAGACGGACCACGTCGCCTTTGCGCAGCGGCATATTGGAAATCTTCGAATGCAGCGCCTGCACTTTCCCGTCGCGCACGAGTTCGAGTTGGCCCGCAGAACCGGGTTCGCCGCCATCAAGACCGAACGGGCGAAAGCGGAAGCGATCCATTTGCGCGGTAAAGGTCGCGGCCTCACTATCGATGCGCCAGGCTCGGCGCAGGCCAAGGCCACCGCGATGGCGCCCATCGCCACCTGTCCCCGGCGCGAGGCCGTACTCGACCATGGTGATGGGAGTGCTGCTTTCGATCATCTCGATCGGGATCGATGCGTTATTATGCATCCCGAACGAATGAGCGCTGGCACCATCACCATTGGGATGGGCGCCGCAGCCGCCGACTTCAATCTCGACCAGCACCTTTCGCTCGCCACTCGTTTCCATCGTCTGGAACGAACAGACGTAGCTGACGGCATAATAGGCGGCCGGCAGCCGGCCCGGGATCGCCTTTGCGAGAGCACCAAACAGCACGTTGAGCAGGACGTGACCGGGAGCCAAGCGATGCGCGACAGGAGATGGATGCTGCGCCGAGACGATCAAGCCTTCAGGAGCAACAATCTCGATCGGACGGTAGCACCCCGCGTTCGGAACGATCACGCGGTCGGCGGCGGCGACGATGGCGAAATAGACGGCAGACGATGTCGAACCCAGCGTCGCATTGATCGGTCCCGGGACCGCGCGGTCCGAGCCTGAGAGATCGACGACCAATCTGTCGCCGGTCACCGTGATCTTTGCATGGATGCGTACCGGTCTCGTCACATCGATGCCATCGTCATCGAGAAAATCCTCGAATTCGTAAGCACCGTCAGGGATTGCACGAATGGCTTCACGCATCGCCGCTTCGGAGGCGTCCAACATCGCCGAGCATGACGCGATCAAGGTGTCGGCACCGTATCGCGCCGTCAGGATTTCGACCGCACGCACGCCGACGCCCAAGGACGCGATTTGCGACTGCAGGTCACCCATGACGGCCACCGGCTGGCGAACATTCTGCGCAATCAGTCCCCACAGCACATCGTTGCGCACGCCCTTGGTGAAAAGCTTCGAGGGCGGAATCCGCAATCCTTCCTGATAAATTTCGGTCGCATTCGCGGCGTAGCTGCCGGGCGACATGCCGCCGACATCAAGATGATGGCAGAGCGTGCCGACGATCGCGACGCGTTTTCCTCCCGAAAAAACCGGACGGAACGCCGCGATGTCAGGCAAGTGCTGCCCGCCGCAATAGGGATCGTTCGAGATGATGACATCGCCCTCTTCCCACAGGTCGGCTGGAATGAACCGGTCGAGGATCGTCTGGAGAAAATAACCCATGGAGTTGAGGTGCTGCGGAATGCGCGCCGACTGCGCCACGTTATTGCCGTGCGCGTCGAAGATGGCCGTCGAGTAGTCGAGCATCTCGCGCACAATGGTCGAGCGGCTGGTTCGCCACATGGTGACGTCCATCTCGGCAGCCGCAGCCGTGAGTGCGTTGCGCAGCACCTCAAGTTCGATTGCGTCGAGCACGCTCATGCCAACTCCTCGCTGCGGGCCGCCACGAGATGACCATCACGCCCGAGCGTAAGCGACCAGCCAGGCGCAACATAGATCGCAGTGTAGTCCTCCTCGACGATCGCGGGCCCAACGATCCCGAGCGACCCCCCGATCGCATCGCGCCGCCACGCGGCGACCTCTTGCCATTGACCATCGACGTAGACGCGGCGGCGGCCTACTACGACGCCGTCGGCGGATGAAGGCTCTTCAGCCGAAATCTGAGGACGCGCCATCCGGCCGATGGCAACAAGCCGCAGGGTGACGAGTTCGACGGTGTCTTCAGGATTGGCGTAGGAAAATCGTTGGGCGTGCCGGGCGTGGAAACGCTGGCAGATTTCGCCGATGCCAGCCTCGTCGATCGGGACCTCGCCCCAGGGCACGTTGAGTTCGAAGGCCTGGCCGCGATAGCGCAAATCGGCAGACAGTTCGAACTGTCGATGAGCAGGCGCAATGCCGTCGACCTCTAACCGTGCGGCTCCCTCCGCCTTGAGGCTCTCAAAACATGAACGCACCCAAGCGACGGCGTTGCCATCGAACAACCGCACACCCGAACGGCCAAAAGCGTGCTCGATATCGGCCATCAGGATGCCGCGTGCGGAGAACGTGCTGGCATCGACCGGAAAGATGATGCGTCGAATGCCGAGTTCGTTCGCGACCGCACAGGCATGAACCGATCCCGCCCCGCCGAAGCTCAACATGGTAAAATCGCGTGGATCGAGTCCTTTCTCGAACAGGCTGACGCGGATCGCGGCGGCAAGATTGGTATTGGTCAGACGGAGAATGCCGGCGGCGGCCGTATCGGTATCGAACCCAAGCGGCTCTCCGGCCCGTGCTGATATGGCGGCGCGGGCGGCCTCTCGATCGAGCGCCATGGCGCCGCCGAGGAAGGTCGCAGCATCCAGCCGGCCCAAAGCGAGATTGGCATCGGTCACCGTCGGCTCCGTGCCGCCGCGGCCATAACAAACAGGACCGGGGCGTGCGCCGGCGCTCTCCGGGCCAACCGTCATCTGCTTCGTTGCGCTGACGCGTGCGATCGAGCCGCCGCCGGCGCCGATCGTACGAATCTCGATCATCGGCAGCCGTACGGGCAACCGGTCAATCTCGCTCAAGGTGACGATCTCGAGCCGGCTGTCGCGGACGACGGACACATCAAAGCTGGTGCCGCCCATGTCGACGGCAACGAGATTCGGCTCGTCGAGCCGGCGCGCGAGCTCAAGCGCCGCCATGGCACCACCGCTCGGGCCCGACAATAACAGACGGGCGGGCTCGGCCGCCGCGGTCGCCGGCGTGCATACTCCACCGTTCGACTGCACGATCAGGAGATGAGGCGCGAATGCCTCGGCGCGCATGCGCGCCTCAAGGCGTTCGATGTAGGCGCGGACGACGGGCTGCAAAAGCGCATTCAGCACGGTCGTGCTGGTCCGCTCGTATTCTCGAATTTCAGGGCTGATGACCGACGACAATGAAACATCGAGCCTCGGCAGCGCTTGCCGAATACGTTCGGCAAGACGTTGCTCGTGGTCGGAGTTGGCGTAGGAATGAAGCAACGCGATCGCGACAGTTTCGATGTCGACAGCGGCCAGCCGCGCGATCACGTCATCGACGTCGGCCCCGGTCGGCACGCGTTCAGCGGTGCCGTCAAAGCGCATCCGCTCGTGAAAGCCGAAGCGCCGGTTGCGAGGGATCAGAGCGGGTACGGGCTGCGGATGGATGGAATAAACGTCGCGACGATAGTGACGGCCGATCTCAAGCACGTCTTCGAAGCCAGCCGTCGTGACCAGCGCCGCAGCTGGAAGC
>DATHPL010000125.1:0-4497 GCA_035483915.1 Bradyrhizobium sp. | reverse complement strand
CGGGCTCGTTTTCGCCAAGCTGTTCTTTCCGCATTCAGACCCCTGGGTCGGCACACTGGAAGCCTTTGCGATCTATGCGGTCGGCTTCATCGCGCGCCCGGTGGGCGCTGCGATTTTCGGCCATTACGGCGACCGCATCGGCCGCAAATCGACGCTGATCGCAACGCTGCTGTTGATGGGACTGGCCACCTTCGCAGTCGCGCTGGTGCCGACCTATGCCAGCATCGGCGTTTGGGGCGCGGTCATCCTGACCGTGCTGCGCTTCATTCAGGGTGTCGGCGTCGGCGGTGAATGGGGCGGTTCGGTGCTAATGTCGATGGAATGGGCACGGAACAATCAGTCGCGCGGGCTGGTGGCGTCATGGCCCCAATTCGGCGTCCCCTGCGGTCTGTTTCTGGCCAACCTCGCCGTTCTCGCATTCAGTCAGATGTCGGGCGAACAATTCCTGACTTGGGGCTGGCGGATTCCCTTTGCGCTCAGCCTCCTGCTGGTCGGCGTCGGCCTCTATATCCGCTTGGGGATTATGGAGACACCCGTCTTCGCCAAACTGGTCGCCGAACGCAAGATCGAGCGGGCGCCGATGCTCGCGGTCATCAAGGAATATCCCAAGGAAATCCTGCTTTCGGCGTTCGCCCGCATGGCCGAACAGGCACCGTTCTACATCTTCACCGCTTTCATCTTTTCATACGGGATCGACACCTTGCATGTTTCCCGCAACTTCCTGCTCAGCGCGGTGCTGGCGGCCTCGATCCTGTCCTTCGTGTCGATCCCGGTGTTCGGCCATCTCTCCGACCGGATCGGCCGCAAGAATATGTATATGATCGGCGCGGCGGCGACCGGGATATTCGGCTTCATCTATTTCGCCATGCTCCAGACCAGCTCCGAACCGATCATCTTTGCCGCGATTATTCTTTCACTGATTCCGCACGACATGATGTATGGCCCGCAAGCCGCATTGATCGCCGAAAGCTTCACGGGACGGCTGCGCTACAGCGGCTCGTCGCTCGGCTATCAATTGGCATCCATCATAGCCGGCGGCCCGGCGCCTCTGATCGCGGCGTGGCTGTTCGGCACCTATCACTCGGCAACCGCGATTGCGATTTACATCGCGGCCTGTGCGGTCATCTCACTGATCGCTACCGCGTTGATGACCGACTATACCGGCAAGGATATATCCGCCGAATATCAATCACGATGATATCAGGTTGAAAACCGTCTCGGTTCAGCGATGGTTGGCGGCCTCGCGTCGCATGAAAAGGCGCATGCTAGGCAGCACGGCGTCGGCGCTTGCGGCGTTGTGACTCGAGTACCTGCGGTAAGCGCGTCGCCGGCGATCTCGATACAGTGGCGGCGCCGGATGGCTCTCACGCCGCGGCTATCCCGGCGAACGGAAAGCGTCGATCGAAGGCGTTAATATCCGCCTGACGGAATTTAAGCTTTGAGTAAGGGTACGATGGTAGCTATCTGACCGCAATCCAAGCTGACTGGTCAGATTTTATGCCATTGTTGTTGAATTAAGTCGCTTGGTCGCATATTTGTCATGCTTGCGAGAGGATTTATCATCCCTCGCGGAGGGTAAAACCCTCGGGAGAGACGTTCATGGCCAGACCCAGCCTGCGCGAGAAACTCGCCAGCAGCGCGGTAGACACGCTGCATACCCTCGGCTTCAAGGGATGTTCGATCCAGGACATTACCGAGGCCGCCGGCGTCCCCAAGGGATCGTTCTTCAATCACTTCGAGAACAAGGAAGATCTCGCGATCGATGCGTTGCGGCGCTATCTCGAAGGCACCCGCTCGGACATGTTGTTCGACGAGAGTGTGCCCCCGCTCGAACGTCTCAAGGGCCATTTCAACTACCTGTCGGAACGCCTGATCGATCAGGGTTTTGAGCGCGGCTGCATGCTTGGGCTGTTTGCGGCGGAGATGGCCCGCGAATATCCGAAGATGCGGGAAGAGCTGCGGTTGGTGTTCGAACGATGGTGTGGCGCCGTTGAAACGGTGCTGCGCGACGCGCAGGCCAAGGGCGAAGTCGATCCCCGTCACGACCCGGGCGAGATGGCGCGCTTCCTCGTCAATGCCTGGGAAGGCGCGACCATCCGGCTCAAGATCACCAAGGACCGCGAACCGATCGACGACTTCATGAACACCGCCTTCAAGGTGGTGTTAAAGTGAACGTGATCTTAACCCCCGTTGACTTTTCAAGCTGACTGGTCATATTGGCCACATTGCGTTTCTGTAATGGAGTTGGGGTTTATTACGGCCTGATTTCAAGGTGACCAGTCACCTTACTTTCGAATCTGTCGTATTATGATACCTTATTCTATTCGGAATGACGCGCTAACCGAGAGAGAAGCATCATGCTGAAATTCATCCAGAATACCCGCATCCCGAGCCTCGTTTTCGGCTTGGCCGCTTTGATCGCGCTGATTTCCGCGGCCCCGGTCACCCCGGCGGCGGCGCAAGGTGTACCCGCCGGCTTGCTCCGGCTGGATTCGTCGCAAGGCTATAGCAACGACGCCCAGCTGGCCGAAGTCCAACAGCCGAAGGTTCGCGGCGCCTACGCTTATGCCCACGCTCGCAAGCATCATATTGCCCACTAACGGGCAAACGACGCGAAGCGAACCCTCCCTAACCGACCCCTCTAAGTGCGATGGCTGCCCCTCTTGCCATCGCACTCTTTTTTTGTCGCGAGCGCACTCCGGTCCACGACTCTGTTCCGATTCATCCAACTCGCTAGTGGACATGCTTGGGCAGGAACTCAAGCATGAGCGCTGCGATTTCATCGACCTTCTCGTCGAGTGCGAAATGACCTGCGTCGAGCAGGTGAATTTCGGCGTCAGGGACGTCGCGCTTGTAGGCTTCCGCGCCGGGCGAGATGAATGAGCTGTCATACCGGCCCCAGACGACCAACGTCGCCGGCTTGATCTCACGCAGCCACGCCTGCCAGGCCGGATAAGAGGCCACATTGGTTCGATAGTCGTAAAGCAACGCCTCCTGAATCTCTTGCTGGCCAGGCCGCGTCAGGAAAGCATATTCCTCAATCCAGGCTTCGGGATTGTAGCGCTCCGGATTGGGACTGCCGCCGTCATGACGGAGTCTGGCAGCCGCGAGCGAACTGAACACAACCGGCACCTCCGGATGGGCTTTGGGGTCCGCCCAGTACTCGGCAATGCCCTTCCACTTGGCACCAAGGCCTTCCTCATAGGCGTTGCCGTTCTGGATCACGAGCGCCTGCACGCGCTCGGGATGTGCAAGCATGATGCGGTAACCGACCGGTGCGCCGTAGTCTTGTAAATAGAGGCTGTAGCGAGGGATCTTGAGCTGTTCGAGCAGCGCGTTGATCGTCTCGGCCAGATGGTCGAAGGTGTAGGTGTATTGCGAAGGCGGCGGCGCGTCGCTCTGGCCAAAGCCCGGATAATCGGGCGCTATCAGGTGATACCGCGTTGCCAGCAACGGGATCAGCGTTTCATACATCCGCGATGAGGACGGAAAGCCGTGCAACAGCACGATGACAGGCGCGTCCTTGGGACCAGCCTCGCGATAGAACACGCCAACGCCGCCGACTTCAGTGCGGTGATAGGTGGTCGTGGCCGAGGTGGAAGGCAGCGCGGACGCGTTGGAAGCAGACGCGGCGGTGAGCGCCAAAGCCGTCGCGATATGTTTGACGGAGGACATAGGCTTTCTCCTTCAGATTATCGAATTACTCGGCCCCCAGTCCGCCTCTTCTCACTTTGCCGGTTAATAGGCTGAGAATGAGACTTATCTTATCAAATTCCGAGAAAATGGATGGACCGCTTCGAAACCAATTGGTTCAACGGTTTGACTCGACGGGGTGCGCCCGCCATCCCCGAAAGCCAACGAATTCTCATTGAGTCATTTTGCATTCGGTCCCGGCGGGGAATGCGGTTGCCGCGGGCACCGTCGCCAGGATGTTGTACCAGGCATGTGGCTCCGGCAGTTCGGCCGACGCTCTGACCTTTGCGACATAGAGATCGTGGACGACCATATGATCGCTGGCGCGAAACTCACCGCCATGGGCAAACACGTCATCGAACTTGTGACCGTCGAGAACACGAATAACCGCATCGGCGTCGGTGGTGCCGGCGGTGCGAACCGCGTTGAGCCACTGCGTCGTCGCCGAGTAGTCCGCCGCTTGAGCGGCGGTCGGCCGGCGGCCGTCATGCGCCGCGGCGAAGCGGTCGGACCATGCCCGGGCTGTCGGATCGAGATTCCAATACCACGGCACGGTTGCCACCAAGCCGGCGTAGCCGTCTTTAATCCGATCGACGTCGGACAAATAGAGCAACGCCGTCGTCGTCACGGCCGAAAGCTTGGCCTTCGTCACCGCCGATACAACGGCATCATCCTTCGCGCCGGCATTGATGACTGCAACCACGTCAGGCTTCAGGCCGCGGACTTCCTCGATAACGGCTGCATAGCCGTCCTCCGTGGGCGGCGTCAGAAAAGTCTTCACGATCTCTCCGCCGTGCGCCGTGA
>DATHPL010000124.1:0-5694 GCA_035483915.1 Bradyrhizobium sp. | reverse complement strand
GCGTTTTTCAAAAGCATCTCCAACGGAAGAGAGAGACCGGCATGGCTCCCACCGCCGCCTACCTCATCGCGCTCGCGCTGACGTTACTGATCCTTGTCATTCTTTGGGAGGGTTTGTCGTGAGCGCGGAGATCATTCAGTTTGTGCCGCGGCCGCGGCGTGATCGCGGCCTCGACCGCGAGTCGACGAGCTCCTATTCGCCGTGGCGGCCGGACGACCTCACGATGGCTCATGCCCACACCGCGTCATGCGAATACGCGCCGCCGCTCGACTGCGACGATGATAGGCCGGCGTGACGGCGAGCTTTCAAGGAGACTCAAAACTCAATGCCGAAAGCCGTCACCGAAATCCGCTCGCTGGCACGAAGCCACACCCGCACCGCGCTGAACGTGCTCGTCGCCGTGATGCGCAACACCAAGGCGACACCACCGGCGCGGGTGGCTGCGGCGAACGCGCTCCTCGATCGCGGCTGGGGCAAGCCGACGCAAGCTATCGGCAACGACGAGAGCGCGCTCGAGCTGATCCATCGCATTGAACGCGTGATCGTTCATCCTGATATCGTTCATCATGTCGACGCTGAAAATCCCGACCGCGAAAATATTTGAGCCGCTGCTGGCGCCGCACCGGTACAAAGGAATTTTCGGCGGCCGGGGCTCGGGAAAATCGCATTTCTTCGGCGAGCTTCTGATTGAGCTTTGCGAAGCCGAACCCGGCACTTCAGTGGTCTGCATTCGCGAGTCGCAAAAGATGCTGGCGCAATCCTCCAAGCGGCTGATCGAGAGCAAGATCGAGAAGCTGCGCCTGTCGCATCGCTTCCGCCTCTATAGCGACCGGATCGCCACGCCGGGCGACGGGCTGATCATCTTCCGGGGCATGCAGGATCATACGGCAGACTCGATCAAGAGCCTGGAAGGCTTCCGCATCGCCTGGATCGACGAGGCGCAATCTTTAAGCGCTCGCTCGCTGGCGATGTTGCGGCCGACGATCCGCGCAGCCGATTCGGAGCTTTGGGCTTCCTGGAATCCACGGCGCAAGAGCGATGCGATCGATGATTTCTTCCGCACCCGAAAGCCCGAGGGTGCGATCCTGGTCCAGGCGAACTGGCGCGACAATCCGTGGTTTCCCGCGGTGCTCGATGACGAGCGCAAGACCGACCTCGCGCTTTATCCCGACCGCTATGCCCACATCTGGGAAGGCGATTACGTGAAAGCATTCGAGGGCGCGTATTTTGCGACCATGCTTTCGGAAGCGCGGGCGCAAGGGCGCATCGGCAAGGTTGCCGCCGATCCGTTGCTTCCGCTTCGCGCCTTTCACGACATCGGCGGCGCCGGCGCGCAGGCCGATGCCTACACCATCTGGATTTGCCAGTGGGTGGGGCAGGAAATTCGCGTGCTGGATTATTATGAGTCGTCGGGCCAGGTGCTAGCTTTTCACGTCAACTGGATGCGCGAACGGGGCTACGGCAACGCGATCAACACCCTGCCGCGTGATGGCCTGAACGCGAATGTCGTCACCGGCAAGACCTACGCAGAGCATTGGCGCGACGCCGGCTTTGCGGTCGAACCGCCGGTGAAGAACCAGGGCAGGGGTGCGGCGATGATGCGGATCGAGGCGCTGCGCAGGCTAGGTGGGCAGCTCTGGTTCAACGAAACGACGACGGAGTCAGGCCGCGAAGCGCTCGGCTTCTACCATGAGAGGCGCGACGACACGCGCCAGGTCGGCCTCGGCCCCGAGCACGACTGGTCGTCGCATGCCGCCGACGCGCTCGGCCTGATGGCGGTGTGTTACGAGGCGCCCGGCCGAAGCGCCAGCTTCAACCGGGTGATCCAGTACCGGGAGCAGGGGTGGGTGTGAGGAGCACCACTACTTCAGTGCTTCTGGCTCTGAGCTTTTTGTCGCGGCATTTTGCTTAGCCTCCTCTTGTTGGTTTCTCGATTGGTTTGGATTGCGATGTAAATAATTGATATTACTTTGTTATTTTTATCGATCAATATTTGACGCACGAGGCAGAATCGCCCGAATTTAATCCTATCTAAAGATGGGCCGCCGAAGATCGGTGGGCCACGGGATGCCGCTTGCGGAGCTAACCGCCGGATGGCATCGTCGTTCTCGCGAACAAATCGCTGCCCGTCGGAGTTTTAGCGGCAGGCGCGGTTGATGGGAGTTGGGCCATGCTGGTGACCATGCAGAATTCCGAGCTCGTTGGTAAGCTCGTGGCCTTGGCCAACGGCGATATCGATCTCGTTCAGCAGGCCATCCGGACTATTTCCGAGGGCGGCAAGGCTGCCGAGCTGGAAAAGGTCGTGGACTTCATCGTCCAAGAGCGCAAGGCGCGCATGAAGGCCGCCTAACATCGGGCTTTAATGGTTCATGTCGGTAGCGTGGACCACGGTACTGATCATCGCCCTCTTGTTTCCGGGCGTTTTCTTTTTTGTCGGCCTGTTTTTCACCGAACGATTTTCACGCGAGGTCGTCCGCAGCAATGCGATCGGCGAGGTCGGTCTTGCGATCCTGGTCGCGCTCGTTCTGCATCTTGCGGCTTACGGCGTTCTGGCCGGCGTTTTCGGATTTGACCTCGCCGCTTTCCTGGGGCCGCTCGAAACCTACGACAGATGGACCACGCTGAGGCCCGGCGTCACCATCGCCGTCAACGGCGGCATCTATACGGTCGTGATGGCGGGCGTCGGCTTTGTAGCGGGGCTGATCGCATCGAGATGGGGCCTCACCCGCCACAAGTGGATCGCGGTCGTCAACCGATCGATGCGGGAGGGTATCGTCACCGCCTTTGTCATGACGACCACCGTCGAGAACGACCGGGTGCTGATGTACAAGGGCGTGCTTTCCGAATTCTATCTCACGCTCGACGGCAGCCTCACCTATGTGATCCTGAAGAATTGCTCGCGCTTCTTCATGAAAATGGATGGCGACAATCCGACGCCGACAGACCTGCAAAAGCTTTTTGGCGACGAGCAGGACAAGAGAAAAGACCAGTGGGACTATCTGTTCGTCGACGCCAAGAACATCGCCAACATCCTGTTCGACCCCAGTCCCGAAATCAAAACCTCAGACAAGGGCAACGAAGCGCTCGATAAGGCTTTGGCCGAGTTGCGGACCGCCGTGGGAAACGCGACGCCTGCTCCATGACATTTGCTTTGGCGTCTTCGCCGGACGCCCAATTTGACACGTCGGGCAAATCACCGGCATAGGTTCAAACTCGCAACTCCCTTCAAAAGCCCGCCAGTATCGCCGATCGCGCGCTCGCGGGCTTTTTGCGTTCGATATTCCCTGCACATGAGAAGGCTTCTTGATGCCGAAAATGTCCACCTCCGACCTCAAGGCGATGCTGTCAGCCGAGAAATCCGATGCGCTGGCCGCGATCTCCGCCGCCGAACTCGCCGAAGAGCGGGCGGACGCGATGGATTACTATCTCGGCCACATGCAGAAAGACATGCCGGCGCAGGAGGGCCGTTCGCACGCGGTCTCGACCGACGTCGCCGACACCATCGAGGGCCTGATGCCGAATCTGATGGATGTGTTTGCCGGCTCCGACGAGGTCGTGCGGTTCGAGCCGGTCGGCCCGGAGGACGAGCTAGCTGCCGCACAGGAGACGGACTACGTCAATCACGTCTTTATGCAGCAAAATCCCGGATTCATGATCCTCTATTCCTTCGTCAAGGATGCGCTGCTCTCCAAGATCGGCATCGTGAAGGTATGGTGGGAGGAGCGCGAGGAGGAAGAGCGCGAGACCTATTATGACCTGACCGACGATCAGTTCGCGCTGATTGCACAGGCGGTCGCCGAATCCGAAGGCGCGATGACCATCGTGGCGCACTCGGTGCACGAACTGGGCGAGGCGCCGGAGGAAACGGAAGCGACGAGCTAGCAGACCGGCCGCCTCAGTCTTTTTGCTGCTATGCGGGAAAGCGCCGGTATCGCAACCCCCCGAGCGGCCCGTATCCGGTGGTGAGGCCAACGAAAATGGATCAGCTCATCGCATCGTTCTTTTTTGATTTCTTGATCGATATGATCGGGTATTCGGTGGCGCGGCTCGCGCTGCCGTGTCTTTCGTTTGGCTGGGTATACGCCCAGCCGCTCTCTTCTTTGGAGAACAATTTCAATATCTTTGGCTACCGCCATGACGGCAAAGGGCGCATAGAGATTAATACAACCGTCGCAGGCTTTTTGGGCTTCATCGTTGCCGTCGCCATGTTCTTCTTGTTCGGGCTTCTGATCTCGAAGCTTTTCTGACCAATCTAATCTAACCATGCTGAATTCGAGCGGGGAGCCATTGACGCTCTCGGGCTTCTTTGTGGGGCGCGACACGCGTGGCCCAGGTTCGTCTTCCGCCAGCTCTGGCAACGCCAATCCGAATCCATTGACCTCTCAGACCGGCGTCGGCTCGATCGGGTCGAGCATTGGCGCGCCCGCCGATCGGTCTCTTCGGTGTGCCCTCGTCGAGCTCATTCGGCGATGGCATCCGAAGCTGGTCATCTTCCGTAGCCCCAATTAGCCCGCTTTACGCTGCGCCGCCGGCACCGCCATCCGACCAAGCCGGCGGCGTGTTCGGCATGTTGCTCGATCATCTGCGCGATAATCCGAACCGGTAACGGACGGCGTGCCGCTTATCTCGAATATCTGAAGCGTCTGAACGCCGCTTGAGCGGCGAACAGCCCCCGCGGCACGCCACTACGCTCTCCGATTAGTTTCACAACATCCCCGATCCATCACAGCGTCTCGCGAACCGCGAGCACGCGACCCCTCAACATGCCCGGAGGCAATGAGCTGAACATCATGGCTACTCCCTTGCTTGCGCCGCCGCCGCAACCACCCGCGCCGACGCCCGTGATTACCCACGACGTCACCATCGTCACCACGCGAAAGCTCTCACAGGCTCGCGTGCTTGGCGTACCACCGGAGGAATTCGGCATCGAGCGTGGCGCGCGCTCGATCCGCGACTGCAACTATTGCTTCCACGAAGTGGTCACCAAGACCGAGAGCCAGCTCATCGCCGAAGGTTTCGATGCCGAGCAGATCAGGTCATTGGGCGATTACACCGGCACGTCCGAGATCGAGACGTTGGCGCGCGACACGGTGGAGGAGCATTTCGGCACCGGCGGCGGCGACGTCAACAAGGCCGCGCGGCTCGTGCGCACCTTAGAGCCCGATCGCCTGATGGGGTACTGCGTCGCGATCTATTTCGCAAAGCTCTTGATCTTCGACAAGGTCTTCGGGCTCGGCACGACCGACGGTATCGCCGGATTTGCCTCGACGACGGCCAATCTAATTGTCGCGTCCTACTTCGCCAAGCGCGGCTTCGAGAATGTCGCGAGGATTATCAAGCGATGATCCGGGATCATCAAGCGATGGCTAGGCAGGCGTGACGCCATGGCTGACATCGACGAAGATACCATCCGCACGGTTGTGGCCGAGACGCTTTGCGAACAGCAAAGGATCCATCACAGCGATATCGATGCCGTGGTCGATCGTGCCATTACCACAGTGCTTGCTTCCTTTGGAATAGAGGAAGACGATCGTCGCGAGCTGCGCTCCGATTTCCAGCACTTGCGGCGGTGGCGCAAAAGCGTCGAGCAGGCGCAGGGTTTCACCTTCAAGGCGGTCATCAGCATCATCGTCGCGGGTTTCCTCGGCGCGTTGTGGCTTGGCATCAAGGCGATGCTTGGCAAATGATCCTTTT
>DATHPL010000123.1:0-2934 GCA_035483915.1 Bradyrhizobium sp. | reverse complement strand
CCGATGAATACGATGCGCGTATGCCGTTCATGACTCGGCCATGCTTCGAGCCATTCCGGCGCCGCGAAAACATGCTGCACGCCGTGCACCAACGCCGGTTGATCCGGCATCTCCGCGACCTGGATCAGTCCTTTTACGCGCAACAGGCGGTCGCCGGCATGATCGGCGAGCGCCTGCAAAAACAGGGTGAGCGCCAATGCCGGGATTGGCGATGCGGATACAAAGGTGATGGTTTCGAGGCTGCCGGTGTGTCGCGGCGCTGAATCACGCAGCACCACAATTTCTGCGGCACGTCGGGCGTCACGAGACGAGTCACATTCGATCAGCCAATCGAGCGTCGCCGCGTCCTGTATCGCGAACGCATGTGGAGCATTTGGATTGAGTGCGCGCAACTCGTCCAACAAGGCCGCCGACGGTTCGGTAACGTCGGTCTTGGTCACGAGGATGCGGTCGGCCACGGCGATCTGCCTTCGCGCCTCGACGTGCGCCGTCACGCCTGCTGGTCCATGCACGGCGTCCACGAGGGTCAAAACACGATCGAGGTTGAACTGCGTCGCGACTGCCTTATCCGTCATCAAGGACTGCAGTATCGGAACCGGATCCGCCAGTCCGGACGTCTCGATGATGATCCGCTCGAAATTGACTTCCCCATCCGCGCGGCGACGGTGCAAGTCGAGTAATGTCTCGATCAGATCACTCCGTATCGCGCAACACAGGCAGCCAGTAGAGAGCTGGATCAGCGCGTCGCTACTGCTGGCCAATACATCATGATCGAGGCCGACTTCGCCGAATTCGTTGACGATGACGGCGGTTCGAGCGAAGCGCGGATCCCGCAGCACTTTCTGGATGAACGTGGTCTTCCCGCTGCCGAGAAAGCCCGTGACAATGGACACCGGGGTCGGTTCAGCCAACTCCCTGGGTGAGGACGCTGGATCGTCTGAACTCGCGGGCTCGGTGCGCCGTATTTGCGTTTCACGGGGAGGCTGCGGTGATGCCGGACTTCCCGATGGCACAATTCTCAGCCCTCGTCCGCCGGCTTGCGCGACGCCGAGCGCCTTGCGCAGTGCAACGAGCAAACCAACGATCGATCCGGCGGACCGATCCGGTCCTGCCGCGCCGCCTTTCACTTCCAGGATCTGCATGATCCAGCGAGCCGGACGCTCCACCTCGATGGCGCGCCTGACCAGGACCCGCCGCCCCAATACCGTGCTTACCAGCAGGCCGTCGTCGGTCCAGGCACAGTGTCCCCACACTCCCCAAAGCAGCAGGGAGTCCGTGATCAATCGTTGCAAATCGGCTTCGATCAGAGCGCCGTCCCCGTCAGAATCTCGTCGGCGATGCGCCGATGCAGCCACTGGCCGTCGGCAGGTTTGCCATGGAAGCGGCCGTTTTCAACAACGACCTTGCCGCGCAGAAGGGTCATGCTTGGCCACGCGTCCACCTGATGCCCTTCCCAGGGCGAATAGTCGGTCTCGTGCAGATCCTCTTTACGGATCACGCGCCGTAACGCCGGATCGAGCACAGCGATGTCGGCGTCGGAACCAGGAGCGATCGCTCCCTTGCGCGGGTAAAGCCCCATGATCTTCGCGGCATTGCTTGAGACCAGATCGGCAAAGCGCGTAAGCGAATAACCGCGGCGCCCAACCATTTCCGTGTACATCAGCGCGACGCGCGGTTCGCACGCTGCATTTCCGCCGGTCGTGTCATCGATCCGGTTGCCTTGAGTTTTAGTCGCCAAATTGCAGCAAAGCTCGTCGGTCGCCACCGAATGGATCGAGCCATCGAGCGTGCCCTCCCACAAAGCGGCTTGGTCTTCCTTTGTCTTGAGCGAGGGATAGGTGTGGTAGATCTGACCGTTAGGGCGGCGATAGTCGGCGCTGTTGTAAAGCATGTACTGGTGCAGCGTCTCGCCATAGATCGGCAAGCCCTTGGCACGGGCCTCGCGTACCGCTGCCACGCCGGTGGCGGCGCTGACATGCATCATGTAGAGCGCTGTCCCCGGCACGCTTTCCGCCAGCCGGATGATGCGGCGGAATGACAGGTCTTCCGACAGCGTGTTGTGGACCTCGGCAAGGTTTTCGAAACCCACCCGGCCCTCGCGGATGAGTTTGCCGTACATATGCATGACGATATCGTTATCCTCCGCGTGGATAACGCCAAGACCGCGATGGGCCGAGAGAACCTGAAACACTTCCCAGATATCCCCGAAATCGACCATGCGTCCGCGACGGCTCGGCGTGATATCCGTGGTGAAGATCTTTACCGTGGGATAGCCGGCCTGGATGGCTTCGGCGAGTTGCCCGGGAATCTCCGGCGGAAGATCTCCTTCGACCATCACGTGATAAGCATAGTCGCAATGACAGGCCCCTCGCCAATCCTGATCGCGTCGTTCGATGGCACCCCGAATGGTGTCGCCATGTGTCCACCGCGCGAAGTCGATGATGGTGGTGGTACCGCCGAACAATGCTGCACGGCTAACGATTGCGGGCGGATCGGTAAGCCCGGCTGGACCGTCCGGCACCGGTATTGGCCAGGCGCAATGCACGTGGGGATCTATGCCCCCCGGCATCACGATCTTTCCTGTGGCATCGATCAACCGGGCGCCGTCGGGTAACGGCAGGTCACCGGGCACGGTGACAGATACAATCTTGCCGTTGGCGACGTGGATATCGTAGGCGCCGACACCGTGCGGCGTAATGACGGTATCTCCGCGTAGCACCAGATCGATCATTTCATTTCCAGTCATTTTGAAGTCCAGATCCTTGGCGCGCGGCGTCAGCAGCGCGAGAAGATGTCGGCGATCTCGTCGAGACCGCAGCCGCGCGCCAGCGCGAGCGAGAGCAGGATGCGGGCCTTCTGCGGGCTGAGATCCTCGCCGGCGATCATCCCGGCCTCGCTCAGATAGCGACGCCGCCCGACCCGCCCGCTCACCGC
>DATHPL010000122.1:0-12287 GCA_035483915.1 Bradyrhizobium sp. | reverse complement strand
GTCGTTCCATAGCCGCGCACGTGCGGGATGATGACGCGATAGCCGGCCGAGGCCAGGATCGGCGCCACATCGACAAAGGCGTGGATGTCGTAGGGCCAGCCGTGCAGCAGGATGACCGGCTTGCCGTCGGCGGGGCCGGCTTCGGCGTAACCGACATTGAGCAGCCCCGCATTGATCTGCTTCAGCGAGGCAAAGGACGTATTGCCTCCCGCCTTGACCGAACCATTTTGCGCGACCGTCTGCGCTTCCGCTGTTGTGTTCAAGCCGAGTTCGGTTGCAGTAACGGTCATGGCCGCGGCTCCCAAAAAGCGGCGGCGATCGATCTGATCTGACATTTTATAACTCCCTTGCGCGCGGTCAGCCGAAACAGGAGCGTTATAGACCTTAATCGTGGCAAAGCCGGCGTCGAAAATGACTAGGGGCCGACGGGCATGTCCGCCGGCGGCTCTGTTTACCAAACGCCTCCTTGGCTTCAGCCGCCATCAGCGCGTCGAACTGCCCGGTAACGGCCTGGCGATAGGCCGTGATGCCGATGGAATAGTTTCGAAAACGCGGCGGTGGTCTCGTAACCGACCCGGCTCGCAATCTGTGCAATCCCTTCATCGCCTGATTCGAGCAGGAAGGCAGCCTCTGCCATCCGGCGTGCGACCAGATAACGATGCACGGGCTGGCCGATGAGCTTGGTGAAGCGAGCCGAAAACGCTGAACGACCGAGCCCCACGTGATGCCCGAGTTCGCGAACGGTCCAGGGCCGATCCAGTTGCTCGTGGATCAATTGAAGCGCCGGTCCGATATGCGGGTCCGCCATCGCCCCAATCCATCCACCTTCGCCGGGACGGAGAGACTTGATCCAGCATCGCAACACTTCGACGAAAAGCATTTCCGTCATTCGTGAGAGCGCGACGCGTTGGCCGGGACGCTCAACCGCCGACTCGTTGACCATTCGTTGCAGAATCGCATCGAACCAGCCGTCGTCCGTCTTCGGTTTCAGGAGAAGCAGGGGCGGAAGCAACTCCAGCAATCGGCCGCGCAAGGGCTGCGACAGAGTGAAATTGCCACAGATCATTGTCGAGACAGGTTGCGCACCGCCTCCGTGACGAACGACGCCCAGATGCCCGGACGGTCGGTCGATATCCGGAATCGGTAAAGGCTTCGTCCGGCGATCCGAGTAAATCACATGGGGCTCGCCGCGTGTGACGACGACAAAGTCGCCCTCGCTCATCCGGAGCTTTTGTCCTCGTTCGAGTGCGACGGTCGCTGAACCCCGACTGAGATAATGGAACAGGGCGTAGGGGCGCTCTGGCAATGCCAGATTCCAAGGGTGCCCGAGCTCGAAATGGAAGAGCAAGGTCCCACCAAGGCGAACACGATCGAGTACTTCGGCAAGAGCATCCATGCGCCCGATGTTAACGTCGCGGACGATCGAACACAATATTCGGACAGTTAGGCTCTATCGTCCGGGATACCCCCAGCCTACGTCACGTGCGGCAGGCCGACGCGTCGTGCGATCAACGGCAAATTGAAGAACTGCGAGCTTGCCGAAACGCCCGCCCATCCCCCGGACGCGCGTCGTCCAATACTTCAACAGGAACCATCCATGCGAAGTCTTTTCCTCTCAGCTGCCACCGTCCTCATGGCCGGAGCAGCATTCATTGCCCCCGCCCAATCGGCTGAGCTGCCCAAAGGGGCGGCCCACAACATCGTGCTCGTCCATGGCGCTTTCGTCGACCAGACGAGTTGGAAGCCCGTTGCCGATATCCTCTCGAAGAAAGGCTACAACGTAACGCTCGTCGAAAACCCGCTTACATCCCTCGCCGCGGACGTCGATGCCACCAAACAAGCGCTCGCAAAGCAGAACGGCAGAACCATTCTCGTTGGCCATTCGTGGGGCGGCGTGGTCATCACACAGGCAGGTAATGATCCCAAGGTCTCGGCGCTCGTCTACGTTTCCGCATTCGCGCCCGACGTGGGACAATCTCTGGCGACCTTGGCCAGCAGTGGTCCGGCAACCGAAGGCACCGCGGCTATTCATCCTGACGAAAAGGGAAACCTCTACATCGATCCTAAAGTGTTTCCTTCGGCGGTCGCGGCGGATCTTCCTCCGCAAATCGCTGAATCGTTGGCACACTCTCAGCTTCCGTTGAACCACACAGCGTTCGAGGCTCCCGTCGACACGGCAGCCTGGCGCGACAAACCGACGTTCTATGTGATCACCACGAAGGACAAGGTCATCGCACCCGAGGTCCAGAAGATATTCGCAACCAGGATGCATGCCCAGACCAAGGAAGTCGCCGGCAGCCATGCCTCCCTCGTCGTCCATGCGAAGGAAGTCGCCGCGGTCATCGAAGAAGCCGCGCTCTCGGAGTAACAGCAGGGGCTCCCGGTCATTTTGGCCGGGAGCCCAACGCTCCCTCTGAGGACTAAGAACGCCTCTGTCTCTTCGAATTGAGCGAAAGATATTCCAATGGCCAGCAGCAATACATCCGTCGAAAAAATAACGGTCGAACACGTCACAATCCGATCCAGCAAAGCCTTCGCTGAGGTAAGAGCAACGCTCGAAACGCTTGTTCCGCGCCTTGACGACGGCTACGCGACGCTGCTCCGTTTTGGCTTGGCTGACCGGGCACTCGAACAACTTGAGGCCGCGGCCACTCTGTCGATCTTCGGAAGCCGCGACCACGGCGGACTCTTGGCAATCGCCGGATTGAAACGGCAGGCTATCCAATATGACATTGGTAACCCGCTGACCGCGTCGCTGATGACAAGACACAGGATCTCAGCGGGTCTTTACGCGCCCATTCGGGTCTTGCTTCGCGAAAATCCTGAAGGTGAAGTTGCATTTGAGTACGATCGGCCGGTTTCGACATTCGGCCAGTTTGCCGAGGAGAGCATCGACATCGTTGCCCGGAAACTCGACAAGGATCTCGAGGATGTTCTGCAGAGAGCTGCGAACTAGCTTTGCGCTCCGGCGGTGGTGTTAAGCGCGAACTCGGTTGCGGGAACGGTCATGGCGGCGGTTCCAGAAAGCGGCGGCCGGCTGAGGAGCGTTATAGACCCGAATGGGGGCCGGTTGTGGAACGGCCGCCGGCCGCCCGAAATACGAGCAGTTGTAAAACAGCTGCGCGATAGGTTATTCTACGGATCAGGGGGTGGGCGCACGGAGCACCACCGCAATGAAGTTTCGAACAGCATTTGTAATTATGTCCCTTTCGTTCGCCGCTGCCGTATTTGTTGCAGCGATTACGACCAAAAGGTTCGTCGACACGCATCGGGCTGAAGGAACATCTGTGATAACGCGGCCTGCGGGCTGATCGGCGTTCCGACAACGATCATCCGTCAACCTCTTCCTTGCAGCAATGTCTCCGGCGTAGTGTGTTTCCATCAATGACCTCCCTGTCAGAATGTACCAATCAAAGGGCTGCACGGAAAACACCCGGCGGCGAAATGAAATTTGCGACTGCCTTGATCGTAGCCCTGTTATTCCCGATCGCTGCTTCCGCGACCGAAACTGCCGCGATGTTCGCCAGACACGCTATTGCCGAGCCCGGCTTGCATCCCTGGACCATCGTCACGTTTCCCGATGAATGCCTCGTGGTTGAGTTCACGCTCGATCCATTCGTTGCCAAGCAGCGAGACTTGAAGAGCGAGTTCGGTGCCATAGCGCGAACGATTGTTCCCGCGGCATTGGCCAAATTCCCGAAACTCAAGAGCGTTCAACTGACCGGATTGATTACGGTCCACGACAAACACGGTAACGACCACGAGGCCCAGGCTGTCGTGGCGAAGTTTTACCGGGCAAACTCGACTTCGATAAAATGGGATACCGTCGATCCCGCAGACGTCATCGGTCTTTCTGACAAGAAAACCATTTCACCGATGCTTTCGGCAATCGTTGCACGATGAGAGCCGTAAGTTGACGCCGGCTGGTTGACGGGCAACGAATAGAACACCCGAGCAGATGAACCCGATCTATTTCGACCTCGATGGAACGTTGACGAATCCAAAGCCTGGAATCACGCGTTCAATTCAATATGCGCTTCGCAAGCTCGATCACGAAGCGCCATCGGAGGATGAGTTGACGTGGTGCATCGGGCCCCCGCTTCACGCCAGCTTCAAAAAACTGCTCGGCACCGAGGCACTCGCCGATGCCGCCATCCTGCTTTACCGCGAACGATTTGCCGATGTCGGCCTGTTCGAAAACGAAGTCTATCCCGGCATTGAAGCCACGTTATCGGCGCTCGCCGGGCAAGGCCGGCGCCTGTTCGTTGCGACCAGCAAACCCGGTGTCTACGCCGAGCGCATTATCGATCACTTCAAATTGCGAGGTTATTTCGAGCGCGTGTTTGGCTCTGAACTCGACGGCACACGTTCGGACAAGACCGAGCTGTTGGATTACGCGCTGAAGGCGGCGCAGGTCGATCAGGCCACAGCGACCATGATCGGCGATCGAAGCCACGACATGATCGGCGCGAGAGGCAACGGCATGACCGCGGTCGGCGTGCTCTATGGCTACGGCAGCAAAGAAGAATTGCTTGCCGCAGGAGCCCATCGCCTCTCGGCCACGCCGGAAGGATTGCTTGATCACATGGACTAGCCAGGGCGTGAACTCGTCGCCGGCACCTATCTAATCCTGCTCTAATCCTGCGATTTTTTCTCAAGAGCAGCGGCGATCCGCTCCAATCCTGCGTTCGTGCGCCGCGTTTCGGCTACCTGTTGCTCATACAGATCAATCATCGAGGCGCCGGACGCGGCGCGTTGGCGCGTCAGGCGCGTTACCAGGATCCATCCCCCCATGATCAAGATGAACGGCCACCAGGAGTACATAGCGAGCAGTATATCGCGCAGCGTCATCCGCAACCTCTCCCAAACCAGATAGCTCTGATCAATCCTTCCGGCTTTTCTCCAGAACAGCCGCGATCCGCTCCATTGCAGCGCTCATCCGATATGTTTCGGTGAGATGTTGCTCCTGCAACTCCATCATCGAAGCTCCCGAGGCGGTGCGTGCCCGGCCCAATCGCACTGAAATGATCCATCCTACAGGTATCAAGATGGCTGGCCACACGTAGTGCAGGACAAGAGCCCAATCGTAAATTTTCATCCGATTTTACACCAAAGCTTCCAGCCCTCCCTCACAACTTAAACGCTAATCGTGCAAAAGACACGCGAGGCGAGTGCTAACGATTAATAGATCGTTGCTAGCGGGGCCTATTGGCAGCCAACTTCCGGATTTGGGCCCAAAGCCAACTAGCACGTAGACGAGACTCCACATCGCCTTCTGAGAGCAAAGCGGACGCGGCTCTTGATGAGTTCGGGCCTTAGTCCGGTATCGTCAATATCTGCATCGGCGTCTCGACGCCGCGCAACAGATGTTCTCCGCAAGGACGCCAGGGAGCGGCGACCGCCTCCGCGAAGGAAGCGGTGGCCAACAAGGGATGGCCGAGTTGCTTGGTCAGGTCCTGCACCCGGGCGACCTCGTTGACCGCGGCCCCGACCACCGTGAACTGCAAACGCTCGGGTATTCCGACATTGCCGTAAATCACCTCGCCGAGATGAAGCGCGATACCGAAGTTGAAAGCCGCGTCAGCCGGCGGCAAGGCGCCAAGGCGGCGGCGCGCATCGTGAGCAGCGGCGAGCGCGCGGCTACAGGCCTCTTCCGCCGAACCCTCGACGCGGAACAGGCCGAGCACGGCATCCCCGATCAACGAGACGACTTCGCCGCCATGGTCGAGCACCGCGGCCGCCGTCATTTCAAAATAGCGGCCGAGCAGATTGAGGAAATCCTCGGTCGAGAGCCGGCCAGCCAATTTAGTGGACTGGCGAAGATCGCTGTACCACAGCGCGGCCGTGATCTTTTCGCCGTCGCCACGCCGGATCAAGCCATTAAGCACCGCCTTACCCGCGCGCTTGCCGAGATAGACGTGGGCGACGTTCTCCGCGACGCTTCGCTCGATCTTCGACTTCAGCGCGATGCCGAGCTGGCGGGTGATCCGCTGCAGCAGCGCGATCTCGTCATCGGTGAATCCTTCCGGCCGGTCGCCGAGCCAGGAGCAGATGATTCCGTTCCGCCCGACCTGGTCGAAGCCGATGAGAAAGACGAGATAGTCGGTGCCGCCCTGCGCGTGAAATTCCGTCAGCACATCGAAATCGAGAAGCGCGGTGTCGCCGGTCAACCGGCGGCGCAGCACCGGCAGCCGATGCGTCAAGGTATGACCGATCGGGCTTCGCAGAAACCGATCCTGCGCGCTGTCCTCGGCGCTGAAGTTCTCGACAACGACCCCCGTCTCACCGGTCCAGTTCACCGTGCTGGCAGCGTAGAGCGGATGCAGGATCCGGAACGCCACCTGGCCGCGCAATAGCGGCAGTCCGACTGCGCGCAACCGCCGGCACAATTCGCCATAGAGCGCGGGGGGCTCGGAGTCGAGCAACGCCTCCTGAGCCAACCACTCGATGATCGTGTGGCCCAGAACCGTCGATGCCGCTGCCTGACTGTCCATGCGGCATGACTTTAGCGCAGATCGCCGGGATGACCAGCGCTAGAGGCGCCCGCAAGCGCGACGGCGGCCCGGAGTCAACCAGACCGCCATCGCGGTGCTACCTATTGCTTCTTGAAACCGGCGATCGAGAGATCAGCTCGGGGGATTGAAGTCCGCGTCGTGATCGCCGATCCGCGAACGGTCGAAGCTTCGGTCGAAATACGAGCCTTGGACCGACGCGCGCGGGGTGACGAAAGCGGGTTCCTGCACCTGATTATAGCTACCGCGATAATGCTTGAGAGCGTGGACCGGCTTCTGCGGAGCGGCTTCTTCCTGGGCGAAGAGCGGGCTGGAGAGTGCGGCTGTGACGAGAGCGACAGCGCTGAGAGTTCTGATCATGATCAAGGGTTCCATCTTTATGTGGTGAACCCCTCCAAAGGAAGTTTCCTGACGTTGAGTTACATCCCAGCCACCGGAATAGCGAAACACGATACGCGAGCTGGATTCAAACGGGCGTGAGTCACGATGACGAACCGCTCCGCCGTTCGTGATCCGTGAAACACGCGCGATTATTCGTCTTCGAACTCGTCTTCCTCGTTAACCTTCTCGCCGTGCTTGTGCACAGACGCGGTCTTGTGGGCGCCGAGCGATCCCGTCACCGACTGCTCGCGCGAAGCATAAGGGTTGTGCTGCATGGCGCGCGCGGCGACTTCCTCGCCCGAGACGGCGGCGGGCTGGCAGATCAAGCGGCGCGTGGCGCGGCGCATCAAGTCGACGTGAATGTGGTCGTAGTGATAGACGTTGGAGCCTGGCGCCAACACCGTGGTGAATTGCTGGCATGCGCCTGCTTCGACGTCGCGCAGAAAGCCCTGCTCTTCCGGCAGACCATGCCAGCCGTCCTTTACCGAGACGTGGCGCCCGTCGGCGAGCGTGAAGGCGGCGATATCGAGCGCGTTGCCGAAAGCGTGTTCGGAGATATGTGCGCTCGGATTGCCGTTCATGCCGCGGCAGGAATAGGCCGAGATCTGCTTGATCTCGACCACGCGCTGACCGAACCAGCGCTGCGCCGCCGGCTGCACGGTCTCGGTGAGCCAGTGGTCGAGCACCGAGACGATCGGGCACGCCAGCGTCGCCGCCGGTTTCACCGCAACAGGGCCCGTTGCGGCAAACGGCTGAATCGGCCCCGGACCGAGCCGCGGCGGCTGATAGTTCGGAGCGGGTACCGAAGCCGGCGCCTCGACGCGCCCCGGCGGCGGGGCATAACGGTCGCGCGAATAAGGAGCTTGCGGCGCATAGGGCGACGACGGCCCGGCCTGCCAGCCACGCGCGCCTTCGCTCGGCAGAGCAATGTCATCCTCCTCGGGCAGCGCGACGCCCGGCGCGCGCAATGAAACCGGGCCGTTGGAGGGCGCGCCATAATCAGGCGATCCATAGTTCGACCCGCCATAGCCCGGCGCGCGATACGGCTGGTTGGGATAAGGCTGGTTCGGATAATAAGACGAGGACGGCGGTGAAGGCGGCGGAGGCTGGTTGGCCGGCCAGCGCGGCTGATTGCCGATGGACGCGGGCGGGCGAAGATCTTCGTCGGCAAAACCGAAACTGCCATTGCTTTCGCCGATTGCAGAGACCTTGAGCGGGAAATCGGCGCCACAGGCGCCGGGACCGGAAATCGGGCTGATCCGAACCAGATCCGGACCTTCTTTCACTGCGCCCGACTTCAGGCACGCGACTTCTGCCTCGGCCCGCCACGGTTCGCGCTCCTCGGAAAAAAATCCGCGGCCGCATCCCGCCAGCGATACAAGGACGAAGGAGCCGACGAGATACCAACAAACTCCGCGCGTCATGCGGGAGAATTTCAACGAATTTATTTAAGGACTCATCAACGTCTTGATTTCACGACTCTTTAACCACGTCGCAATGATTGTGCGTCGCCGAGATGAGGGTGATGGACAGCACGGCTGACTTTTTTGGCATGAAACCGATCGCTAGCTTGCGCGTTATGGCGGGCAGTGAAGCGGATGTGACATTCGCTATCGACGCGGCCTTCGGAGGATTTCCATGACCCTTCGTCCTTTCGCCAGCCAACTGAGCATCGTGACCGCCTACCTCGCCTTCGCTCTTGTCGGCGCCATCGTGCTTGGCGTGTTCTAGGTAGAGCCGCACGGACGCCTTCGCCATCCATCGTTTTGAAAAACCCGGCGGATCACCGCCGGGTTTTTTCATGGCCGCAATGTTCATGCCGCATTCAGTCGCAAACCGCCTCAATCGGTGAAGACACGCCTTGCCGCGATCCATTCGCTCGGCGAAAGTGTGTTTTTAAACGGGCGGATTGAAAACAGGCATGTTTTTTTCATTGATGACGCCGCGTGATCGCGGATCGAACGCGAACATCGCACGGCTGACACCTTCATCGGTGATTCTCCTGTTCCTCGGCCTGGTATTGGAAGTTTTTGCCCCGGCCACCCCTGCGATGGCTTATGCGCTCAGCAATGCGGTGGAAAGCACCGCGACGTCGGTAGCGTTGAGCGCGACCGCCGCACCGACGCGGCTCGCACAAGCGCAGCCTTCGCCGCCACCCGCGCCCTCGCCTGCACCCGCCTCACCCGCGGCTGCTTCCACCCAGCCGGCGGCATCGGATGAGCCGATCGGCAATGTTGCGACGCTCACCGGCACCGCCAGCGTGACGCGCAACAACCAGAGCGCGGTTCCGCTGAAGCCCAAGGACGACATCTACCTCAACGACGTGCTGCAGACCTCAGTGAGTTCCACCCTCGGCGTCACCTTCAACGACGAGACCACCTTCAATCTCACGGCGAACGCGTCGATCACGGTCGACAACTACGTCTATGAAGACAACGGCAAGCAGAACTCGGCGCTGTTCGACGTCACCAAGGGCACGGTGGCGTTTGTCGCCTCCGCCGTCGCCAAGACCGGCAACATGAAAATCACGACGCCGACGGCTACCCTCGGCATTCGCGGCACCACCGGGCTCGTCGAGGTCAACGGAGCCGGCGGCGGCGCGCATAACATCAAGCTCTATCCCGATCCGGACGGACATGTCGGCACCATCGACGTCAACGACCGCAGCGGCGCGCGGCTTGGCTCGCTGACGCAAGGTTCGAGCGGCTTCACGATCCGTGCCGGCGCCGGCGGCCGCCTCACGGCAGCGCCGCTGATGATCTCGCCGCAGCAGGCCGCGCGCGATCAGGGCATCGTGCGCCAGGTGCACGCCGCGCAAGCGGTCGGACGCCGCGTGGTCAGCGAACAACGCGCGCTGCGGCGCGCCAATCCGAATCGCGCCAATCCGAACCGGACCAGCCCGCGTGGCGCACCCGGTCAAAACGGCGAGCGGCGGCAGAACAACCTGCAACAGCGGCCCGGCGCTCAGCCACCCGGCGTGCAGCGGCCGAACGCGCCGGCGCTTCGTCAGGGCGGATTGCCGAACCGGCCAGCGCAGCCGCCCAAACGTCCGCCGCCGCCGAAGAAACCACCGCCGAAGGAGAAGAAGCGGTAGGTTGCGTTGCGCGTCCTTCGAGACGCATCGCTATGCGCGATGCTCGTCAGGACGAGGTTTGCAGAAGATCCTCATGGCGAGGAGCCGCGCGACCTTACGCGGCGTCTCGAACCATGAGGCCAAAGATACGCGCCGATCTCGAGAGCGAGCTTAGCTCGCCTCGGGCCCCACAAGGAGGAGGGATAAGCAGACGCCGCGCCCCGCCTCACGCCGCGCGGCGCAACCAGGCCTTGACCCGTCGCAGGAGATCGACACGCAGGCTTTGCTGCTGCTTCTCCGCCACTGCGCTTGGAGCAAACGGCAGCCGATCGCGAGAAGCCTGCTCGACCGGCACGGAAGCGGCGACGGCGGTTTCGAGCGCCGGTTGCGCCCTCTCCGGCATGGCCCAGAGGTCGGACGGTCCACTTCCGATCGGCTGGCGTTCGCTAAGCTCCGGCTGAACCGGCGCGACGGGCGCGACGGCGACATCAGGCAGCGGCGCAACCGACGGCGCGAGCGCCGGCGAAGGTTTGGGCGCAACCGTGCGCTGTCGCCGGCGCTTGACCGGCGCAGCAGCTTTGGTTTCCTGCTTCGTTTCCGGAGGCCGCCTGGTTTCCTGCGATCGTTTGCCGAGCGCAGCAGCCTGGAGCGCGAGCGGCCCCACATTGGCGAGAAATGCCCGTTCATGTTCGCGCGAGAGCCGCTCGACCGCGGCCTCCAACGGCAGCCAGTCGACCGCCCTCACGTCGTTCATCAGCTCGCGCGTCGGCCGTCCCTGGGTTTCCATCCGCCAATAGTGAACGATCTTGGAGCGTCCGCCCAAGTCATAGGCCAGCGTTCCCAGAAACTCATGCACCGACACATCGTGACCGGTTTCTTCCAGAACCTCACGCATCGCCGCATCGCGCGGCGTTTCGCCGTCGTCGAGCTTGCCCTTGGGCAAAACCCATTCATTGCCCTTGCGCAGCCGCACCACCGCAATCAGCGGCGGCTTCGTCTGCCGCAGCACAATACCTCCCGCTGCCAAAACAGGCGCTCGCGCCATCTCTCAACCCTTGCCGATCCTTGCCGACCCTTGCCGAAATTTCGAATCCGCCCGACTCGACTTTTATATAAGTCAGGAGTTCCGCAAAATCGACGGCGGAATTTTTCTGTTCATCGGCTTTCGCATTCGGAACTATTGCGGCTTGCGCAACAACGGCTGGCCTGCCTTGATCCGCGCGCCCTCGCGTACACCGTCACAAAACTCAAAACGGTCCGGCGTCAGCACGATGATGGTCGAGCCGTGCTCGAACCATCCCATCTCATCGCCCTTGTGCACGCTGACATCGCAGGGAAACACGGTCGGCCCGCGCGTCTGCGCATTCAGCGTCCGGTCGATACAATGCAGGCGGAGGCTCGCCACCAGAATGGCGGCGACCGGCACAATCGTCAGCGCCTCACCCGAAGTGAGCCGCGTCTCGATCACCGCGCGCTCATTCTTGCAGAACAGCCGCTCGACCCGCTTCAGCGCGATCGGATTGACGTTCCAGGTGTCGCCAGAGATGAAGGTCACCCGCTCGATCTTAAAATCCGCCGGCGCGTGGAAGCGATGATACATGCTCGAGGTCAGCCGAAGCGTGATGAAGCGGCCATTGCGGTGACGTTCAACCACCTCATCGTCGCCGAGCAGGTCCTTCAGCGAATAGTTCGCGCCCTTGATCTGAAACAGGTCGGTGCCTTCGATCGCGCCATGCGCGCCGATAATGGCATCGCTCGGGCTCGCCACCAGGTGCGCGTCTTGATCGAACGGGCGCAGTCCCTCTTTCAGTTCGCGCGTGAAGCAATCGTGCAGGCTCTTGAATTCGGTCTTCTTGGCCTCGCTGAGATCGAGGTCGGAAAACAGCCGCCAGCACGCGATCGAGGCGGCGCAAACCAGCGGGTTCTCGATTTGGCTGAACCAGCCCATGAAACGGGTGACGGCGGCCCGCGGAATGCGGTTGGTCAGGAGGAAATTGAGGTCCTCCTGCTGTGTAAGGCTCGCAATCAGGCCCTTGATTGTCATGAATCTGTCAGATGGAGGCGCTAGCGCTTCTGGCATGGATTCGTCTCTCCCGATTCTCTCGCTGTCCGCAGCCGTCGTAGCCGGTGCAGTCGCCTTTCCCAAAGTCAAGGCGCGCCTCGAACTGTCGCGCGCCAAGCATCGTTCGCTGAGCGGGCATTCGAAGATGTCCCGCCGGGTAGCACGCCTGCTGCCGTTCTACGAATTTTCCGCCGACAAATATTTTAATGCCGACGGCGCGCCACCGGAAATCGCCAGCCAGCGCAAGGGCGCCTTCTTC
>DATHPL010000121.1:0-10211 GCA_035483915.1 Bradyrhizobium sp. | reverse complement strand
AGATAGCGGCAAAGCTCGCCGATATACTGGAACAGCGTGCAGTCCCAGCGCGCGACGTCGCGCCAGAAGTGGTTTGCAGAAAACTTGTCGGTGAGAACGACTGAGGCTCCTGCGGCCAGCATGCTGCACGGCGCGACCACGCCGCCGACGCTGTGAAACAGCGGCAGGCAATCGAACAGCCGATCCTCGGGTGAAGCGTTGGTCAGCCCGGCAAACCAACCGCCCCAGTTCAAAATGCGGCGGTGACTGATGCTCGCCGCTTTCGGCAAGCCCGTCGTACCTGAGGTGTAGATCAACAGCGCGCGATCATCGATTCCGACGCCGCGGCGCTCGCTCGAATTCAGGGGGGCCGCGTCGAAACCGGCCAAAGCCGTTTGAAGATCAGGTTGGTTCGCGCTCTCGCCATGCCGCCAGAATTTTGGCGCGCGCTTCAACCGCGGGCGAACCTCCTCGAAGGCGGCTTCAAGTCCCTGCCCGACAATGACATGACCGGCTTCGGCCACATCGATGCAATGCGCCAGCGACGATCCGACAAGCTTGGTGTTGATCAGCGCGGCAACGGCGCCGACGCTGCTGAGGCCGAGCCACGCGGCGAGGTAATCGGGCTGCGCCGGCAGCAACAGACATATGGTGTCGCCCTTGCCGATGCCCGTTGCCAGCGCCCAGCGCGCATAGCGGTGGATCCGTTCGTTCAATTCCCGGTAGCTGAATGTTGCATGGTCCGACATCAGCGCAGGCCGGTCTGGCTGGCGCGCCGCCCAATCTTCGATGATGTCAGCGAACAGCCGATTCGGATTGGCTTCGATACGAGAGGTAAGCTCGATCGCTTTCAGCCAACTCTTGGCCGTGGACGGCTTGCCATGCGGCCGCGATGCGCCTGGAGACGGCTCACTTGTTGCGTGCTCAACGACGCCTGCGCTCATGGCTGACCACTTCTTCCGTGATCGCTATCTATAACCGCCTCGACCTGACCAGATGTTAACCGGCTGGGTTAAGCCAGCCCGTCGCCCGCGTCAGGCTTTCGGATGGCGGCAACGCGAAACCCGCCCGCTGTAATGCGGACGGGTTCGCCGGCTTTCCGCTGAGAACGGAGAAATCGACCGCCAGGTGTCCTGAAGTTATTTGAATCAACGGTCGCGTTATTTCAGCGACGTATTGATGCTCGTGAACTTCGCGTTGAGGGTAGAACCGAGACCATTAACGGCAGCGATAATGGCGAGGCTGATGCCGGCGGCGATCAGGCCGTATTCGATCGCGGTTGCACCCGACTGATCGGCCCAGAACTTTGCAATAATCTTCTTCACAGTACCTCCTGTACGCAAGTAAACCCGCTACTCGGGTTGCTGGCACTGTGCCGTTAACTGATTAAAATCGAGCGAATAAGCGAAATGAACAATTAATTAAAGCGGCTGTCGCTCGTCCGCCGCCTCTGCAAGTCACGCCCCTCCCGTTGCGAGAAAACGAATTCGCGCAACGCAGGAATCCAAAATCCTATCCGGCGCAAACGACCAGTTTTTCCTCGGTGAAGAACTGGAGCGCACCGTAGCCTTCCATATCCACGGCGTAACGAAAGTTGCCATCCGTGGTGGGGAAGACCGCAATGACGACACCGTCTTTATGGGCGTCATGGTCGTCGGTCGCCTGTTCAACCCGTTCGCCAATCGCAAATTTCGACATCGCATGTTCCTTTTCGGGAATCTTATGCGTGATTCTCCCCCAAACTCGTTAACGGTTCTTAAGCAAAGGCGGCGCGACTTTGGTCAAACGGAGACCGAAATCGCGCCGGCCGTTGCGTTAAGTCTCGATGGACGCGAACAAATTTTCTCGCGATGATACCGGTTCCACTCAACCGCACCCCGGATTCTTACGGGGTCGGCCTTTATATCTTTGAGAGGCTGCCTTGATCGACAGACGGCGATTGCTTCATTCCGCCTCGACTTGCATCGCCTGGTTCGGGCTCGAATCGACGGCGTTGGCAACCGAGGCGGTCTATCCGTCCCGTCCCGTGCGCTGGATCGTTCCCTATGCGGCCGGCGGCGCGACCGACGTGTTGTCCCGCCTGATCTGCCAGCGTTTGTCGGACCGGCTCGGCCAGAGCTTTGTCGTCGAGAACAAGCCGGGCGCCGGCAGCAACATCGGCACGCAGGCCGTGATCAATTCGCCGCCGGATGGATACACGCTGCTGCTGACAAGCACCGCCAACGCCATCAACGCGTCGTTCGATCCGACGCTGCCATATGATTTCGAGGCCGGTATCGCACCGGTGGCGGGCCTGGCGCGTATTCCGCTGGTGCTCGTCGTCAATAACGAACTTCCCGTCCGCAACGTGGCGGATTTCATCGCCTACGCCAGGGCCAATCCCGGCAAGCTCAGCATCGCTTCGTCTGGCATCGGCACCTCGCTGCATCTCTCCGGCGAGTTGTTCAAAGCCATGGCGCACATTCAGTTCGTCCATGTACCCTATCGTGGTTCGGCGCCGGGGCTTTCGGACGTGATGGCGGGCCAGATCCAGGGCATGTTCGACAACGTCACCTCTTCGTTCGAACTGGTGCGGTCGGGAAAATTGCGGGCGCTCGGCGTCACGACAAGGGAACGCTCGGAAACCCTGCCCGACGTGCCGCCGATCGCAGATACGCTTTCCGGATTTGAAACAAGCTCGTTCTACGGTGTCGGCGCTCCGCGCGGCACGCCAAAGGACGTCATCGATCTCCTGAATAAGGAAATCAACGCGGCGTTCGGCGATCCCCTCATCAAGCAGCGGTTTGCCGAACTCGGCGCCATTCCCATCACCGGCAACGCCGGCGCCTTCGGCGGCATGCTCACGACCGAAACCGGGCGGTGGCGCAAGGTCGTGGAACTTTCCGGTCAGAAGAAAGAATGACGGCAGCGGAACGCCGCGGTATCCTGTTCTTTGTCAACGATACGCAACTCGCTTGGTCGGGTTCACATGATCAGACACAGAGCCCCATGGGATGCCCGCTCGACGATCTCGAGGTCGGCACATGTGCTTGAGCGGATCGGACTGGCGCTGACAGGCGCTTCCTGCGGCCTGTTCGTAGCTGCGCATGTCGGACGGGCCGACATCGAGCTGATCGGCTCGGCGACTGCCGTCTTTGCCATGATGATCTACGGCGCGATCGGCTTCTACCTTGGGATCGACCTGCCGCACCCGCCTGCCGATCATGACATGCACCTGCCGCTGCGCCACGGACTGGGCACCGGCACGGACACCGTCGAGCTGTTGAGTGCGGCCGGCACGTTCCTCGCCGCGGTGGCGGCGGTGATCTCGGTAGCCAGCATCGTGCTGGATGAAGCAGCGCATGCCACTTCCGCGCTTCTGATTTGTCTGGCCTGGGCGGTCGGCGCGACCTTGCAGATTGCCGCCGGGATCATCGCGCGCAAACACGCCAATACCGCGGATCAATCGTAGCGGCGCAGCCCTTCAACAGAACGCGACAGCGGCCCAGCATAAAGCCGGGCCGCCGTTGCACCGTCCCGTTATCTGCCCGGAACAGGCGATTGGGAAGCTTAGCTGCCGGACGGATTGAAATCCGGATCGTGGTCGCCAATGCGCGAACGATCGAAGCTCTCGTTGTCGAGGTAGGTGCCGGTCGATTCGCGCGGCGCTACGAACGCAGGCGACTGCACCTGGTTGTAGGTCGAGCGATAGTGCCGGAGCGCGTGGGCCGGCTTCTGCGGGGCGGATTCGTCCTGCGCGAAGGCCGGGCTCGCAAGTGCTGCTGTCACGATGGCGACAGCCGTGAGTGCTTTAATGGTCATAGGGTTTTCCATCTTTACGTGGTGAACCCCTCCTCGTGACATTTCCCTACATTCACAATCCGTAACAAGCGAAACACGTTCCCGAGCGTGGATTCAAACGAGCGTGAGTCACACTCAATCACGACGCCGTTTTTCGTGATCTACACCGTGATTGAGAGTCAGCACGCCTAGCGATTTCCATCGGATGAAAAAAGCCCACCGAAGGGCTGCGCGGCTACTCGAATTTTAACTAAATCGAAGGCGCGCGATGCTCTCACGTCCCGGTCCGGATTCCTGCGATCAAAATGTCGATCATGCGTTTGGCGGCTCGCGTGCCATCCGGCCCAGAACTCATGTTCGCAACCCCGGCCAATGCGCGCAGTAGATCGAGCGGATCGAAATCCGAACGAATATCGCCGCTCGCAGCGGCGCGATCGATCAGCTTCGCGATCGCCCGCGTCATCTGTTCCGCGGAAGCCGAATAGAGCTCGGATGTACCGCCGACGATCGAATTGAGCGCGTCGTACATTCCGTGTTTGGTGGCCATGTAATCCACGAACAAGTGCAGCCATTCGCGCAAGGCCGCTATCGGTGCCTGCGTCTCGGCCAACCGTGAGGCGGCCGTCACGAGCTGCTCCGTCTCATGGCGGTAGACCGCCTCGATCAACGCGTCGCGGGTGGGAAAATGACGGTAGAGCGTGCCGGCCCCGACACCTGCGGTTCGCGCGATCTCATCGAGGCTCGCTGCCGCTCCCTTTTCGGCGAAGGCGGCCTTTGCGGTTTTGAGCAAGAGGGCGCGGTTGCGCTGCGCGTCGGCCCGCGGCTTGCGACCAGTGAGGCCCTTGCCCTCATCTATCACGTCCAAAATACCCCTTGATAAACGGAGAGTGCCTCCATATCTAAAACGGAGACGCTCTCCTTTTACGTCAAATTGGGTTGGCAGACAATGGTTTGCCGCCAAGGGAGCGTCATGGCCAAGAGCTAACAAGACCCAAGGAGTTTGTCATGACGAATAGCTTCGGAGCGACGTCCACCACCGACGAGGTGCTGGCGGGTATAGATCTCCGCGGAAAGCGCGTTCTGGTCACGGGCGTATCGGCGGGGCTAGGTGTGGAAACGGCGCGCGCGCTCGTCGCGCATGGCGCCCGTGTGGTCGGCACGGCCCGTGATCTTGCCAAGGCAGAGCGCGCAACGAGCGGGATCCGCGCCCAGAGCGCGAATGGCGACAGCTTTGAACTCGTGGAGCTGGATCTCGCCTCGCTCGCCAGCGTGCGTGCCTGTGCCGATGCGCTCGTCGCCGACGGACGGCCTTTCGACGCCGTGATTGCCAATGCCGGAGTGATGCGAACGCCCTTCGGGCATACCACGGAAGGCTTCGAGACCCAGTTCGGCACCAACCATCTCGGCCATTTCGTGCTGGTGAACCGCATCGCGGCAATGATGGCTCCCGGCGGGCGACTGGTGAACGTCGCCTCGTCCGGTCACCGCTATTCGGACGTCGACCTCGACGATCCCAATTTCGCGCGCACGCCCTATGATCCGATGATTGCCTATGGCCGGTCCAAGACCGCCAACATCCTGTTCGCAGCCGAATTCGATTCGAGGCACAAGTCACGCGGTGTGCGGGCGACGGCGGTGCATCCGGGCGGGATCAGGACAGAACTCGGCCGGCATATGGCGCCTGACGAACTCGACAGGCTGGTCGCGCAGATCAATGCCCAGTTGGCCGCCGACGGCCAGCCGCCCTTCCAATGGAAGACGGTCCCGCAAGGAGCCGCGACATCGGTCTGGGCGGCTTTCGTTGCCCCATCGGAGAATGTCGGCGGCCGCTACTGCGAGAATTGCCAAGTGGCGGAGATCATCGAAGGACCGGTCAGCCCGGTGAGCCCCGGCGTCAGATCCTATGCGCTCGATCCGCAGCGCGCCAAGGCGCTCTGGGCCAGGAGCGAGGAGATGGTGGGTGAACGCTTCTGACTCCACCTGACCGTCGAAGGAAGCCGACGCGTCCAAAAAGACAAAAAAGCCAACGAAATTGTTGAGAAGCCGTTGTGTACCCGCGTGGACGCCACCGGCCGGGATCGAGATTTTCGGCCAACCCGGGTGCCCACGCGACCAACCCGCCAAACAAGCGTTACAATCTGCGGTAAGATGCCTAGAATGAAGATATGAAGCTTGCGAGGTGACAATGGGCTGGGTCGCTGGTGTCGTCGCGTTCACGGTAGGTGCGTTCGGCATGGTGGCCGCCGCCGAGGCCCAGCAGGGTCAGGCAGGACCTCCGGCGGTTGGTGTGCTTGAAGCGACCAAGCGGCCCATCACCGAGTCCAACGAATTTCTGGGAAGGATCGAGGCGGTCAACCGCGTCGCCATAGTCGCGCGTGTCACGGCCTTCCTGGACAAACGGCTTTTCGCCGAAGGCACGGAAATCAAGACCGGCGACCTGCTCTATCACCTGGAGCGCGGTCCGTTCGAGGCCGATCTCAAGTCGAAGCAGGCCCAGGTCGCCCAGTTGCAGGCGACGCTGGTCAACGCCAAGCTCACGACCGACCGGGCCCGGACCCTACTGAGCGGACCGGCGGGTCAGCAGTCCACCTACGATGCCGCTCTTGCCAACCAGCAGAGCCTCGAGGCGCAGATACAGGCGGCGCAGGCGCAGGTCGACCTGTCCCAGATCAATCTCGATTACACCGAGATCCACTCGCCGATCGACGGCCGGATCGGCCGCACCGCCGTCACCGAAGGCAACGTCGTCACACCGAGTTCCGGAACGTTGACCACCGTCGTCAGCCAGGACCCGATGTATGTCACGTTTCCTATTTCAGTGCGCGAGGGCCTGGGGCTGCGCGATCGTTATTCGACGCGCGGCGGCTTCAAGGCGGTCGTCATCCGGCTTCGGCTGACCGACGGCCGCCTCTATGACCAGGTCGGCCAACTGAATTTCGTCAACAACACGATCGATCAAGGCACTGACACGATATTGCTCCGCGGGACCATTCCCAATCCCGAACTGGCCTCCGGCCTGCGCGAACTCACCGACAACGAGTTCGTCAGCGTCTTGCTGGAAGGCGTGCAGCCGGTCGAGGTTCTGGCGATCCCGCGCTCTGCTGTGCTGTCGGACCAGCAAGGGGATTATGTCTTCGTGCTTGGCGCCGACAACAAGGCGGAGCAGCGGCGGGTCAAGCTCGGACAATCGACGTCCACGGTCGCTTCGGTGACAAACGGTCTCCAACCGGGGGAGAAGGTCATCGTCGAGGGCCTGCAGCGGGTGCGTCCCAACCAGCCCGTCGCGCCCGGTCCAGCCAGCACTCTGATCCAGTCCAGCATGAACAGCACGGCAGATGGTGGCGCTGCGTCACGCAGTGGCGGCGGCACGAAGCCTGCGGGCACCTCTCCATGATTTCAGCCGTTTTCGTCGACCGTCCGCGGCTTGCCATCGTCATCGCGTTCGTGATCACGATTGCTGGCGCGCTCGCGCTCATGCAGATTCCGGTCGCGCAGTTTCCCGATATCGTGCCGCCGCAGGTCACCGTAACGGCCGTCTTCCCCGGCGCCTCCGCCGACGTGGTGGAAGCCAGCGTCGCTCAGCCGCTGGAGGCGCAGGTCGTCGGCGTCGACAAGATGCTCTACATGAAGTCGACCAGCGGCAACGACGGCAGCTATACGCTGACGGTCTCGTTCGCGCTCGGCACAAATCCCGACATCAACACGGTCAACGTCAACAACCGCGTTCAGACCGCGCTGTCGCAATTGCCGACCGAGGTGCAGGCGCAAGGGCTTGTCGTCCAGAAGAAGTCTTCGGCCGTGCTGCAGTTCATCGTTCTGTACAGCAAGAACGGCGAGCAGGATCCGCTGTTCATTACCAACTACGCCGTGATCAACGTCCTCGACGCGATTTCGCGCACGCCCGGCGTCGGTCAGGCGACGCTGTTCGCCAAGCTGAACTATTCGATGCGGATCTGGTTCGACACCCAGCGGCTGACCAGCCTCAACCTGGCGCCGTCCGACGTCATCGCGGCGATCCGCGCGCAGAGTGTGCAGGCCCCTGTGGGGCGCATCGGCGCTCGCCCGATCAGCGACGACCAGCAATTCCAGTTCAACGTGCAGACGCAAGGGCGGCTGACGACCTCGGCGCAGTTCGGCGACATCGTGCTCCGCGCCAATCGCGACGGATCGGTGCTGCGCATCAAGGATGTCGCCCGGGTCGAAATCGGCGCACAGAACATGGACAGCGAGTCGCGGATCGACGGCCAGGCCGCCGTGCCTCTGGGAATCTATCTTGCGCCCGGCGCCAACGCCGTGTCGACGGCAAAAGCCGTCCAGGCGACGCTCGCCAAACTATCAGAACGGTTTCCGCCGGGATTGACCTATAGCGTACACTACGACTCCACGACCTTCGTCTCCGACACCATCAGTGAAGTGCTGAAGACACTCGGCGAAGCCTTCGTGTTGGTCGTCATCGTGGTGTTTTTGTTCCTCGGCAACCTGCGGGCCACGCTGATCCCCGCGATCGCGGTCCCCGTCAGCCTGATCGGCGCCTTCGCGGTTCTGCTAGCGCTCGGCTATTCCGCCAATACGGTATCGCTGCTGGCCTTGGTGCTCGCCATCGGCATCGTGGTGGACGACGCCATCGTGGTGGTCGAGAACGTCGAGCGGGTGATGGAGGAAGAGCCGGAGCTTTCGCCCGCCGATGCCACCAAGAAGGCGATGACGCAGATCACTGCGCCGATCATCGCAATCACGCTGGTGCTGCTGTCGGTGTTCGTGCCGATTGCCTTCATCCCCGGAATCTCCGGCACCCTGTTCCGTCAGTTCGCGGTGACGATCAGCGCGGCGATGGTGATCTCGGCATTGAACGCGCTGACGCTCTCGCCGGCACTGTGCGCGGTCTTTCTGCGGCACACCGGCCCGCGGCGCGGCATCCTGGGGCGCGTGCTCGGAGGCATCGACTGGGTTCGCGACCGCTACGCCGGCCTGGTGCGACGGTTGCTGGGTGTCGCGACACTGGCGGTCGTCGCGGTATTCGTGTTCGGCGCCGGCATCGCCGGCGTCGCGCGGCTGACCCCGACGGGCTTCCTGCCGGAGGAGGATCAGGGCGCGTTCTTCATCGCGGTTCAGTTGCCGGACGGCGCGTCAGTGGCGCGCACCAGCGAGGTGACCAAGCAGGTCGAAGCGCAGCTCAAGCAGATGCCGGCGATCAATCATGTGCTCTCGATCATCGGCTTCTCGCTGCTCGATGGCGGCAACGAGCCGAATTCCGCCTTCGTGGTGGCCAGCATGAAGCCGTTTGCGGATCGCAGGGCAGCGGCGGATTCGGTGCAGGCAACGATCCGCCGGACCTTCGGCGCCGGAACGCAGATCCGGCAAGCCGCCATCCTGCCGTTCAACCTGCCGCCGATCATCGGGCTTTCGACCTCGGGCGGTTTCGAATACCAGCTCGATGCGCTTGAAGGACAGGACCCGGCCGCACTCGGCAGCGTGATGACCGGCCTGATCAACGCGGCCAACCGCGATCCGCGGCTGACCCGGGTGTTCTCCACCTTTACCGCGACCAACCCGTCGATCTATCTCGACATCGATCGCGCCAAGGCGCAGGCGCTCGGTCTCAATATGAGCGACGTCTTCACCGCGCTGCAGGCGACGCTCGGCGGAATCTACGTCAACAACTTCAATCTTTTCGGACGCACCTGGCAGGTCAACGTGCAGGGCGAAGCCGCCAACCGCGGCGACATTCCCGACATCTGGCAGATCTATGTGCGCAACAGCGCCAACCAGATGGTGCCGATCCGCTCGATCGCCAGCATAAGGATCGTCACCGGGCCGCAAGTCATCACCCGCTACAACAACTATCGTTCGGTCACGGTGAACGGCGGCCCCGCGGCCGGCGTTTCGTCAGGGACAGCGATCGCCGCGATGGAAGAACTGTCGAGATCGACGCTGCCCGCGGGCTATTCCTATGAATGGACCGGGACCGCCTATCAGGAGCAGGCGGCCTCCGGCCAGACCGGCATCATTCTCGGGCTGGCGATACTGTTTGCCTACCTCTTCCTGGTCGCATTGTATGAGAGCTGGACCATTCCGGTGCCGGTCCTGTTGTCGGTCGCAGTCGGCGTGCTCGGCTCCTACCTTGCCATCAAGCTCAGCGGATTGAACCTCGACCTCTATGGCCAGATCGGCCTGGTCGTGCTGATCGCGCTCGCCGCCAAGAACGGCATCCTGATCGTCGAATTCGCCAAGGAGCAGCGGGAAGCCGGACTGTCGATCACGGATGCGGCCGAACTCGGCGCACGGATGCGCTTCCGCGCCGTGATGATGACCTCGATCGCCTTCATTCTCGGCTTGGTGCCGCTGGTGATCGCAACCGGCGCCGCCGAAATCAGCCGCCGCGGGGTCGGCACGGCGGTGTTCGGTGGCATGCTCGCGGCAAGCTCGATCGGCATCTTCCTGGTGCCGATGCT
>DATHPL010000120.1:0-8783 GCA_035483915.1 Bradyrhizobium sp. | reverse complement strand
AAAAGGCCGCACCGCCGCGCGGCCGAGTAGCCGGGCGCCGCCCTTTTCACCTACCCCAGAGAGCGATAGCGCTCGGCTACTTCGTCAGGGTGGTCGGTTTGCGTGACGCTTAGATGACCAGGATACCGGGAACTTTGTTCTTCGCCGGAGAACTACGGACAAACCGCATGGCCGGCAGAAGATAGCCTCAAGGCAGTTCCCGTTTCAGGTCCGGCGTGCCGGTTCGGATCCTACTCACCAACGAACTTGCACCCATCACGACCAGCGGCAGCACCAGCGCGACATAGGCGTTGTCGATGCCAAAGGGGTTGCCCAACAGAAACCAGGCGATGGTAACGACCATCGAGCCGATGATACTGAACAGCGCGCCGGTCCTGGTGCCGAACCATGGCGCGTAAAAGACGAGCAGCACCAGAACGGCCAGAGAGGCCCGGATCGCCTTGGCCAGGAATGTGATCTGCAGAATGTTCGGCGTGTAGATCGCCAGCGCTATCGGAAGCAGGCCGACGACCACCGTCGCAATGCGCACGAAGCTGAGGGAGCGGCCTTCGTCGCCATCTACGCCGACGAACCTGACGTAAAAATCTTTGTAGAGCAGGGTGGCGGTCGAAACGCTGATCGCCGCGATCGTGCCGAACAACGAGGCCGCCAATCCCGCCGCGACGATGCCCGCCATCGGACCGTTCATGTCGGAGATCAGAGCCGAGAAGGCGTTGATGGATTTGATGCCGGGAAACAGAACCAGCGAGCACATTCCAATCAGCGCGGTCGCGATACCGAAGGGCACCAGCAACAGCGCGGCGCTGAGGCTCGCGACCTGGGCCTTTTCTTGCGTCTCGACCGTATTGATGGCCTGAATGACATATTGGGTCGAGAAGGTGGCTCCGATGCCAGCGATGAACCAGGCAAAGATCTGACTGACGCCCACGTTCGTCCAGGAAAACATCTCGGCCGGAAGGCGGGCCTGCAATTCCCTGAGACCGCCGACTTGGCTCAATCCAAAATACAGCGCGATGCCGACACCGGCGTACTTCATCAGTGAATGGATGACGTTGGTGTAGACCACTGACCTCATGCCGCCGACGAAAACATAGAGAACAGCGACGACGCCGCAAATGACGGTCGCCAGCGTCCGGTCCACGGCGAGCAGCACGCTGAGAATCGCGCCGCCGCCGGCGTAAAGCGCCACCGCCACGATCTGAAGCGCAAAGATCATGACCAGCGAGGTCGCGATCTTTGTCGATGGACCGTAGACCTCGGCAAACACGCCAGAGATCGTGTTGTGACCGGAGCCCTTGTATTTTCCGGCGAGAAACCAGGCGTAGAACAGAAAGCCCGCGCCGAGCGCGATGATATTCCACGCCGCTGAAATTCCGGAGACGTAGGCTTCCTGCGCGGTCCCGACGCTCGCCGAGGTGCCGATGAATTCGGACATCAGCATCAGCCCGACGAGGACCGCGGGTACCCCGGAGCCGGTGGTGCCCGAAGTGAAGGTCGCCGCCGTCCTGACAGACTTCTGGACAATGCTGGTCAGCAGCCCGAGACCGGCCATATAGGCGACGACAATGGCCAAAGCCACGTAATTGGTGTGCATACAGGCTAGATATCAAGGCGCAGGCGATTGCGCCATGCGCCCGATTGGCTACCCCGCAGGGGTTGGGTGCCTAGAAGCGCCCGTTACATTCGTTTGGTACGAAGCGCGGGTTCATCAGGCAGGCGTTATCCAGCGTGGCATCCCAGCCGCCACGCCGCCGCCAGCCGCTCCAGGCGATATAGTCGCACAACCTGCTATGGGGATTTCCGGCTTCCCGGGTCGCGCAATAAATGCTCTGGCCGTAAGAGGCGGGTGGGCCTGCGGGTCTCGCCATCGCAGATCCGGCCGTCATTGCCAAAGTCACTGTCGCTAGAAGAATTGTCGTTTTCATATGGGCGTCCTCTCGTGTCTCTCTTACCGAATTAGACACCACTGATAAAGGTTTCATTCCGTCCGGGATGCGATTCACGAAATTGTAATTGCATACCGACAGAAAAGAGCAAGGGCGACCGCGTAGAACGAGACGCGGCCGCGCGGTCCAACGCCTGCTTCAAGCCTAATCCCAGCTAAGCGCTCCACCGTTCTGATACTCGATGACGCGCGTCTCGAAGAAGTTCTTTTCCTTCTTCAGGTCCATCGCTTCCGACATCCAGGGAAACGGATTTTCGGCCTCGGCGAAAACCGGAGCGAGACCGATCTGCGCGCAACGGCGGTTGGCGATGAAGTGCATGTACTGCTCGCAAAGGCTGGCGTTCAGCCCCAGGAATCCGCGCGGCATCGTATCCCGCCCATAGGCTGCCTCGAGCTCCGCCGCTTCGCGGATCATATCGCGCACCTCATCCTGAAACGCAGGCGTCCACAGATGCGGGTTCTCGATCTTGATCTGGTTGATCACATCGATGCCGAAGTTCAGGTGAATGCTCTCGTCGCGCAGGATGTACTGATATTGCTCGGCGATCCCGACCATCTTGTTGCGGCGGCCGAGCGACAGGATTTGCGCAAAGCCGGTATAAAACCACATGCCCTCGAACACGACGTAGAAGGTGATCAGGTCGCGCAGGAAGGCCCGGTCGGTCTCTGGAGTTCCGGTCGAGAACGATGGGTCCTCCAGATTCTGGGTCTGCTTCAGCGCCCACGCGGCCTTGTCGGTGATCGAAGGTACCTCCCGGTACATGTTGAACAGCTCGCCTTCATTGAGGCCGAGACTCTCGACGATGTATTGAAAGGTATGCGTGTGGACGGCTTCCTCGAAAGCCTGGCGAAGCAGGTATTGCCGGCATTCCGGGTTCGTGAGGTGCCGATAGATGGCTAGCACGATGTTGTTGGCGACGAGCGATTCCGAGGCCGCGAAGAAGCCGAGGTTGCGCTTGATGGCGCGGCGCTCGTCTTCGGTCAGACCGTCGCGCGACTTCCACAACGCGATGTCGGCCTGCATCGAGACTTCGGTCGGCATCCAGTGATTGTTGCAGCCGGCGAGATACTTCTCCCACGCCCATTTGTATTTGAGGGGAAGGAGCTGGTTGACGTCGGCGCGGCAGTTGATCATCCGCTTTTCGTCGACCGACACGCGGCCGCCGCTGCGGTCGATCACGCCAGGAGCAGCATGATCGGTCAATTCAGGGGTGATTTGTATCGTCGAGCGCAACGCGTTGATTGCGGGAATTTGCGCCACCGCTGTGGGTTCGGGATCCGACCAGTCGAGCATTGTTGTTCTCCTTACTGGCAGGCTTCGCAATGGGGATCGTCGATCCGGCAGGCCTTGACGCCTTCCAGGTCCGGCGCCGCCGGCACGACGATTGGCGCATGCGATATCGCCGCGGTCGCGACCGAGACCGCGTTGAGTTTGCCGTCCGTGCCTTTCAGCGTCGACTTCTCGACATGGGTGGCTGACCGCGACCGCAAATAGTACGTCGTCTTGAGACCGCGATTCCAGGCGAGACGATAGAGTGCATCAAGCTTCTTGCCGGAGGGGTTGGCGATATAGAGGTTGAGCGACTGCGACTGGTCGATCCATTTCTGCCGCCGCGCCGCAGCTTCGATCAGCCAGGCGCTGTCGATCTCGAACGCGGTGGCGTAAAGCGCCTTCAGATCATCCGGTATGCGATCGATCTGTCCGACGCTGCCGTCGAAATATTTCAGGTCGGACACCATGACCTCATCCCACAGACCGCGTGCCTTGAGGTCACGCACCAGGAAGTCGTTCACGACCGTGAAGTCGCCCGACATGTTCGATTTGACGAACAGGTTTTGGTAGTTGGGTTCGATTGATTGCGACACACCGCAGATGTTGGAGATCGTCGCGGTCGGAGCGATGGCCATCACGTTCGAATTCCGCATGCCGGTCTTTTTGACCTTCTTTCGCAAGCGGTCCCAATCGAGGGTGGATGAACGATCGAGATCGAGTCCACCGCGCGCATCGGCAAGAAGCTGGATGGAGTCGATCGGGAGAATACCCTTCGACCACAACGAGCCCTCGAAACTCGGATATTGTCCGCGTTCCGAGGCCAGATCGCTGGATGCCTCGATCGCATGGAACGAAATCGCTTCCATGCTGAGGTCCGCAAAACTGACCGCCGCATCGGAGGCAATCGGGATACGCTGGAGTTGCAGCGCTTCCTGAAAGCCCATCAGGCCAAGCCCGACCGGACGGTGACGCAGGTTGGAGCGCCGTGCCTCCGGGATCGTGTAGAAATTGATGTCGACGACGTTGTCGAGCATCCGTACCGCGGTCGTCACCGTGCGCTTCAGCTTGGCATGGTCGGCGCCTTCAGCGCCGACATGGTTGAGCAGGTTGATCGAGCCCAGATTGCAGACGGCGACTTCGTCCGCGGACGTATTCAGCGTGATCTCGGTGCAGAGATTTGACGAATGGACCACGCCGACATGCCGCTGCGGCGATCGCAGATTGCAGGGGTCCTTGAAGGTGATCCAGGGATGACCGGTCTCGAACAGCATGGTCAGCATGCGCCGCCAGAGATCGGCGGCCCGCACCGTCTTGAAGACACGCAAGCCCCCGGCCTTGGCCTTGGCTTCATAGGCCTCATAGGCGGCCTTGAAATCCGTCCCATAGAGGTTGTGCAAATCGGACGTCTCGTCCGGCGAGAAAAGCGTCCATTCGCCGTCCTGCGCGACCCGTTGCATGAACAGATCAGGCACCCAATTGGCCGTGTTCATGTCGTGGGTGCGGCGGCGGTCGTCGCCGGTGTTCTTGCGCAGGTCGAGGAACTCCTCGATGTCGACGTGCCAGGTCTCGAGATAGGCGCAGACCGCGCCCTTGCGCTTGCCACCCTGGTTCACGGCAATTGCGGTGTCGTTGGCGACTTTGAGGAAGGGGATGATGCCCTGGCTTTCGCCGTTGGTTCCCTTGATGTGCGCGCCGAGGCCACGCACCGGCGTCCAGTCGTTGCCGAGACCGCCGGAATATTTGGCAAGCAGGGCATTGTCCTTAATCGATTTGAAAATGCCGTCGAGATCGTCGGAAACCGTCGTCAGGAAGCACGATGAAAGCTGCGGACGCAGCGTCCCGGCATTGAACAATGTGGGCGTCGAAGCCATGAAGTCGAACGACGACAAGAGGTCGTAGAATTCGATCGCCTTCGCTTCACGGTCGATCTCGCGAATAGCCAATCCCATCGCCACGCGCATGAAGAAGGCCTGTGGCAATTCGATCCGCTTGCCGCGGACATGCAGGAAATAGCGATCGTAGAGCGTTTGCAGGCCGAGGAACTGGAATTTCAGATCGCGCTCGGGCTTCAGCGCGGCGGCGATCCTGCCAAGATCGAAACGGGCGAGTTCGGGATCGAGCAGTTCGGCGCTGATTCCGGTCTTCACATATTCCGGAAAATATTCGGCGTATCGGGTCGCCATATCGGCTTGCGAGGCGCTTGTTGGAATCCCGTGAACATAAGAGAGAACCTCGCCACGAAGCTTGTCGAGCAACAGCCGCGCACTGACATAGGCGTAGTTCGGCTCCTGCTCCACCAGCGTTCGTGCGGCCATGATCAAGGCCAGCGCCAACTCGTCCTGGCTGATGCCGTCGTAAAGGTTGCGGCTCGTCTCGGCGAGCACCGGGGCGGGGGATACGCCATCGAGACCGGCACAGGCCTCGTTGATGATGAGCTCAAGCCGCTTGTTATCCAGCCTGACCCGCGATCCATCGGCTAAGGCGACGTGAAGCGTCGGATGGGCTTCCGCGGTCGTTTGCGCCGCGGTTTCCTCCGCACGTTTGCGGGCGCGGTCTTCGCGATAGAGTACGTAGGCACGGGCGACCTTGTGATTCTCGCTCCGCATCAGCGCGAGTTCGACCTGGTCCTGGACATCCTCGATATGGAAAGTGCGGCCCTCGCCGGCGCGACGGCTCAGCGCCGTCACCACTTCGGACGTCAACTGCTCGACGATCTCATGCACGCGCCGCGATGCACCCGCCGTGTTCCCCTCGACGGCGAGAAACGCCTTCGTCATGGCGACCGCGATTTTCCCCGAATCGAACGGGGAAACCTTGCCGTTGCGGCGGATGACCTGCATGGCGGGCTCGCTTGGCATCATCGCGAGAGATTCCGGACGCAGTTGAATGATGGGAGCGGAAGTCGTCTCCGCCGTTTGCAGGTTTATTGACATCAGATGGCCCCGTGTGCGCGTGTTTCAGGCTGAACGGGGTTTTGACGGAGGACGCCGCAGAAAACGCCCGGCAGGTTTGCCGGACGGCCAATGCAAGCGACCATCGGACACCCCGCCCGTGGACGTTTTTTGGTGTCACGGCAGGTCTCCTGACTCGCAGGTCGCTGTTGCTCCCACGTCTTCCCGATGCAAACGCTGCATCAGTGACACATGGATCGGGAACAACTCACTGCTTACAGTTGCGGGGGCAGTGCCGGATTTTCGCGTCGCCGACGCGATTCACCAGCTTCCCTCTTAGCCACTACATCTTGCGAAGCAGCGGAACCGTGACACCCATATGTGGTGATATTCGCGTGGAAGTGTCAATGATTGATTAATAGCCTGGCCGGGTTTGCCTGTGGAATGCGGGGGCTTCCGCACTGCAGCAAGGCCAGTCGACGACTTGATCCGGATTCGCCACTAACAGACGAATCGCATCAGGAGAATACAGGAACAGCCCGATCTGTTTTGTTTCCCCGCTAAAAACGTACGGGCGACCATCCATATGCGCCGGAGTAGTGCTCATCGCGCTGAGGCAGCGTAGGGAGCGAAGAAGGATTGCCTTTCGTCAACCACGAGCGGGCGCCCGAGCGGCGGAAAGGCGCGTTGCGGACAGTCCGTGCGCTCGCACACCTTGCAGCCTATGCCGATGGGAGTGGCCGACGCAGGATCGTGAACGTTCAGCCCGCGCGAATAGACGATTTGATCTGCGTGTCGGATGTCGCAGCCGAGCGCCACCGCGAACGTTTTATTCAGCGATTCATAGCCTCCGCTTTTGTGCGACACGGTCCGCGCAATCCAGAGATAGCTCCGCTCATCCGGCATTCGGGCCAATTGGGTCAGGACACGTCCGGGACTCGAAAACGCTTCATAGACATTCCACAGTGGACAGGTCCCGCCGATCCTTGAAAAATGAAAGTCCGTTGCGGATTGACGTTTCGAAATATTTCCGGCGCGATCGACGCGGATGAAAAAGAACGGGACGCCGCGTTCCGCTTGCCGCTGCAAGGTACTCAGGCGATGGCAGATCGTCTCAAAGCCGACGCCGAACTCCTGACCGAGCAAGTCAATGTCGTAGTGGAGCGCCTTGGCCGCACTGAGAAACTTCCGGTACGGCATGAGGAGGGCGCCGGCGAAGTAATTGGCGAGGCCTATGCGGGCGAGGCCTCGGGTTTCCGCATTCGCAAAGCCCGCGCCGTCGACCAGAGCTATCAGATCTTTCTCGAACCCCAGCATTGCGATTTGCGTCGCCAGTTGGAACGCCTGCTGGCCCGGCTCCAGCTTGCGGGAGAGATGCAGGGTCTTGGTTTGGGGATCGAACCGGCGATGGGCACCCGCTGACGCGCTGTCGATAACGACACTGACGCCGAATTCGGCGCGCAAATATTCGCTGAGTATGGCTGACGTCATCGCCTTCGACGACGTCAGGACCTCGGCGAGCCGCTCGGCGGCTTCGTCGAACTCCGCAATGTAATTGTGCCTGATATAGAAGAAGTCGCGGACTTCCTCGTAAGACGTAGAGGGCAAGATCGCGGTTTCGGCCTGGCGGTCCTCGCCCAAACGTGCGGCAAGCGACGCGCTTTGTTCGATCGCTTGCCGGTACCTGCGATTGAGACCGACCAGCGTGCGCCCTACCGCCGGCATGTTGACGGCCAATTCGCGCAATTCCGCTGTCGATATCGTCTCGCCAATATGTGGATCCGAAAGCGCCTCTCTGAGATCGGCAATCAAGCGCGCCTCGTCATCATCCGAAAACAGCTGGACCTCGACGCCGAAGGCGGCATTGAGCTTCAGCACCACGGCAAGCGTCAGCGGGCGCTGGTTGTTCTCGAGCTGATTGAGATAGCTCAGCGAAATTCCAATGATCGAGGCGAGTGCTTGCTGCGTGAGCTGCCGTTCCTCGCGCAGGCGCTTCAGTCGGACCCCCATGAATGCTTTCTTCGTTGGCCGTCTCCGTCACTTTGCAAACTTTGCAATCTTCACAGAATTTCTTTGCAAGCTATTACACTATCAACACTATACATGATTTTGAATATGCAGATATTGCGAATTTCGAATAAAGTTGCAAGGCAAGCGGATATCCCCGATGCAGGCCACCCTCCAACCGGCCACAAGCGCGCTCGAACCGACCCGTTTTGTCGAGCTGGTTTTTCCCGATCAGGCCAACCACTACGGCACGCTGTTCGGCGGGGCCGCGTTGAGCCTGATGGGAAAGGCGGCATTCGTCGCGGCCACGCGTCGCGCTCGCCGCGCCGTTGTGATGGCGAACTCGGACAAGGTGCAATTCCATGAGCCCGTCCGCGTCGGCGAGCTCGTCGAACTGACCGCGCGCGTCGAGCGGGTCGGCTGCTCGTCCATGACAGTTGCCGTTGAGGTGATCGCCGAAACCCTGATGACCGGTCGGCGACGGACCGCCGTGCACGGCTCTTTTGAAATGGTCGCGGTGGACGAGCACGGCAGGCCGACGCCAGTGGCTTCGCTGACCCCGGATGAAGTCTAGAGGGAATTCAAATCGTGAAATCGCACACCGTCCGAACGCATAAATCCTCCGAGAACCTGCCGCGCGCGGATCAGCTTGCCTGGAAGATCGCCG
>DATHPL010000119.1:0-7870 GCA_035483915.1 Bradyrhizobium sp. | reverse complement strand
GCCCGAGCGACGCTAGCATTAACCCTACCCCGACAATCCGCTCTGTGGGTACGCGCGTGCGCCCGGCATCTGCGCGTTTTCTTGCTACCTATGAGGTCGCAAGCGCTGGGGCCGTGATCGGCCAGGATCAAACAAGCATGGACGTCAACCGCCGCTATCTTCTCGGGGTCACCGCCGCCGGCGCGGGAGCGCTGGCGATGCCGCCTTTGGCCGTGGCGGCCGCCCAGCCCATTTCGGTGCTCGGGCGCGACGCCATGCAATATGGCCTGCGTCCCGGCAGCCCCGACGACCAGACCAAAATTCTGCAACGCGCGATCGATGAAGCGGCCCGCGCGCAAGCGCCGTTGGCGCTGCCGCCCGGTGTCTATCGCACAGGTCAGCTTCGCCTGCCGAACGGCTCGAAGCTCGTCGGCGTGCGCGGCGCAACCCGGCTTGTGTTTACGGGCGGCCCCTCGATGGTGACCAGCGAAGGCTCAGACAGCCTCGGTCTCCACGGACTTGTCCTCGACGGCGGCGGCATTCCCCTGCCCACTCGCCGTGGCCTCGTGCATGGCGTGAGCGGCCGCGACATCCGCATCACCGATTGCGAGATTACGGCCAGCGGCGGCAGCGGCATCTGGTTTGAGAATGTCGCCGGCGACATCAGCGGCAATATCGTTAGCAAGGTTGCCGCCACCGCGATCGTATCGTTCGATGCCAAAGGCCTGACGGTCCTGCGCAACACGATCCAGGACACCAACGACAACGGTATCGAAATCCTGCGCACGTCGATCGGCGACGACGGCACATTGGTGGCGGATAATCGCATTGAGGACATCAAGGCGGGTCCGGGCGGCTCCGGCCAATATGGCAACGCCATCAACGCCTTTCGTGCCGGCAATGTGATCGTGCGCGGAAACCGCATCAAGAACTGCGACTACTCGGCGGTGCGCGGCAATTCAGCCTCCAACATCCAGATCACCGGCAACAACGTCAGCGATGTACGCGAGGTAGCGCTCTATTCCGAATTTGCCTTCGAAGGCGCCGTGATCGCCAACAACACCGTGGACGGCGCAGCACTCGGGGTTTCCGTCTGCAACTTCAACGAAGGTGGACGGCTCGCGGTCGTGCAAGGCAACATCATCCGCAATCTCCTGGCGAAGCGGCCGATCGGCACCGCACCTGACGACGACGGCGGCATCGGGATCTATGTCGAAGCCGATACGAGCGTTTCCGGCAATGTGATCGAGAACGCGCCGTCGTTCGGCATCGTCGCCGGCTGGGGAAAATATCTGCGCGACGTCGCGATCACCGGCAATGTGATCCGCAACGCTTTCGTCGGCGTGGGAGTTTCGGTGACGCCAGGCGCCGGCACCGCGCTCGTCAACGACAACATGATCTCGGAGACCCCGCGCGGCGCGGTGGTTGGCCTCGATCACGCCCGACCGATCACGCCGGATCTCACCATCGAAGGCGCACCGCGTTTTGCGCAAGCCGCCGTGGGAATGAATGCAGTGCGGAAACTGCCCTGAAGCCGGCGGCCAGTTTGGCTTACAGCGTATTCCGTAACAACGGATAGCGCGCCGCGACCGTCGCGAGGTCCAGCACCGCCGCCCACGAATCCTCCTCGAGCGGCTTGGCCGCAAGCGGTTTGCTCACGACATCACGGTCTTCAGCAAGTATTGAAATCTCTTTCGGTGGCTCGATCGGGGTTTTCACAACCCGCGACAGAGCAACGCGATCGCGCCGAAACTCGTTCAACGGTAGCACCGTTCCGCTGCGTCCGAGCCAGGACAGGTCAATGGCCCTGTTGTCGCGCGAGGCCTCGCGTGACAACAGATCGCGCCAGGTCTCCACCGCCGTCTTGGCCTCCCGAATATTCTCGAGAAACGCCTCCTCGCTGTGGAAGCGGCGCCAACGTCCGCTGTCGAACAATTCGGTGAGATATTTGAGTCGCTGTTCAGCGAGATTGTACCAGCGCGCGACAACTTCGCGGCCTTTGGTCACGTCCGTTTGAGATGCCATAAATCTGCCCGCAAGGAGGAAGACGCGGACGCAACCGGTACGAATCACTCAAACATGACCGATATATTTTGTGGAAAACTCGGAGAAAGTCTAGCGGTCCATGCTCGGACGACGCAGCGCGCTCCGTAGTCGTACGGCCCATTGGAAATGAGAGACCCGTCCGGGGGGACAACCGGACGGGTCAAGCCATATGGGCGCTTGGGGTGGATGGGCGCTCGCGCCGGATATAGCCGTTAGGGAGGGATGACCGCTCCCCACGCTCATTGGTCGCGAGAGGTCCGGCGGACGTTCAAAGGTCGTTAAGGAATTTTTCGCAAGCCCGCTTCACGTCCGCGAGAGCGAATTTCACGGCGTTCCCGGCTTGGTTTGGCTCATATCCGGCCGGGCTTCACGTTCCACCGGCTTCTCGGCCGCCATCGTCGCCATTGGCAAGCCCCTAGTCTCCGGCTCGGCCTTGGATTGGTCCTTGGACGCCTCCGGCATTTCGGGTGTTCCCGCCTTCTCGGAGGCAGCAGTCACGGGCATCGATGAGGCAGGGACCGCGGAGACGGCCGCGAAGGCGTCCGCCTCGCCTGCGCCGAATTGGTCGTCCGGACCGGGAGGACCGAGATCGCGCGCCGTTTTCGTCAAGATCGCGCGGACCTCGTCCGGCTTGAGCGCCGGGTTGCGCTGCAGGACCAGCGCGGCAAGTCCGCTGACATAGGCTGAGGAAAACGAGGTGCCCGAGGTGATCTGATACTTGTCGTCGGGGGCGGGGAGGAAAAGATCGACGCCCGGCGCGGCAAGCGCGATGTAGCTACCCCGGTTCGAGGCCGCAAACAGCCTGTCCTGGGCATCGGTTGCGCTGACCGCGATGACACTCGCATTCGCTGCGGGGTACAGCGGCGGCGATTTCGGGCCGGCATTGCCCGCGGCAGCGACCATCACGATGTTCCGCGCGGCCAGTGCCGCAAGACCGCGTCCAACGATCGCATCCTTCGGGCCGGCAAAGCTCATATTGACGATCTGGGCGCCGTGAGCGGCTGCAAGATCAAGCCCCCTGAGGACTACATAAGATGTGCTCTCCGCCCCTTTGCCGGAGGTGCCGAACGCGCGGATCGCCAGGATATGCGCCGCGGGCGCGCTTCCCATCAGCCGCACATGCGAAACGATTGCGCCGGCGACGCCGGTACCGTGGGCGTGTGGCCCCTCTTTGCTGTCAAGCGCATCAAAAGCCGAGATCGCAACACCGGCGAATTCCGGGTGCTTGAGATCGATTCCGGAATCGATCACGGCGATCGTGACATTTGTGCCGTTTGCGAGCGCGTGCGCCTGCGGCAGGCGAAGTTTTGACAGCGCGTATTGCGCGGGATCGCCTCCGCTCAAGCCTGCGTTCTGATCCTGGAGCAAGCCTGCGTTCTGATCCTGGAGGATGTAGCGAAAGTTCGGCTGAACCGAGCGAACACTGCCGTCGCCAGCGAATTCACGGCTTGCGGTCTCCACCGTTTTGCCGCCCGTGATGCGGAATAATCCAATCGTGGCCCCGATCAGCTCAAAGCTTTGAGATCCAACCCGTCTCAAGCCATGCCGTCGCGCCAAGGCCTCGACTTGCGCGTCGGACAGCGTGCCGTCGATCTCGGCCACGATCTCGCCCGCGATCGCGCGAGAGCCAAGCGAAGCTTGTAGCGACGCATTGCCCGCCGCCTTGCTCGTGATCTTGCGGGCGTTACTGCCGGTAGCCGCCTGCCCTGAACAATTGCCGCTGTCGCGATCGGCAGCGGTGCAAGACGGTGGAATGCGGATGTTGTTCCCGTTCAATCCGGTGATGGCGCGCCCGGCAACGTTCGGATCGATGCGCGGCATCGTCGGAACCCGCGACGAGACATTGAGATTGGGGGAGCGCATGATGCTCTGCGCCGACGCAGGCGAACCGCCCACGAATAGCGGCAGGGCAGCGAGCAACGACACCGCCGCGAGCAGGATCTTCGGCCGCCAAATGGTGTCGAGGCGGATCATGGGATGGCGGCCTCAATCAGCGTGGCGGTCCGCTCATGGCGTCGCCACGGCGAGACTAACGATCTTTTCGTTCTGCAACCGGCTCAGGAGATTTGCGAACTCGTCTTTCGACGTCGCGCCATTGGCAAATTGCAGACGGAACATGCCGCCTGTGGCGCCGCCGACAATCGAAGCCTGATATTTATCGAGCAACGCCATGATGTCGCCGATACGCGCATCCGGCGCAAACCGCACCAGCGCACGCGGCGAAGATGCAGCCGAGAGGCTGCGTGTAACCGGCTCGTTTGTGCTCAACGATGCGGTCTCGAACGTGGACGGCCGATTATTCATCAGGACGGCCGCAATGATGCCGGCCTGCAAAACAAGTGCGAACGCGCCGAAGCTGGCGGACCACGCCAACGTCCGCGGTGAAAGGCTTGCGAAGAAGCCGGCGAACCGTGCCGCGAGGTTCAGGGAATTACCCGGCTCACGCGCCGGTTCCGCGTCGATCGCAGCAAACAGCTTTTGCATGGCACGCACGGACGGCGCGCCCAGGCTCTCGTTCAGGTCGATGGTCCCGGCATATTCCTCACGGATGACTGCATATTGCCTGGCGAGTTCGGGATCGCGGGCCAGCGCTTCCTCGACCTTGCGGGAATCGCGCGGATTCAGCGTGCCGGCTGCGTGCCAGGGCAGCAGCAATTCGATTTCGCTCGGTTCCTGCTCGACTATTTTTCTGCTCGCAGCCATCATGGCCAGCCTCGCTCTATACCCGCTGCTTTGAGCAGCTCGGCCAATTTCTTGCGTGCGTAGAACAAGCGGGTCTTCACGGTATTCTCCGGTATGCCCACGATTCCCGCAACTTCTTCCACGGACTTCTCGTGATAGTAGACGAGATCGACGATCTCCCGATGCTCGGCCGATAGGTGGCCCAGACACTTACGCAACGCGTCACTGGTATCCTTCTTCTGTACGGTCACCTCGGGATTGTCGGACGTATCCTCGATCGCGCCGGCCGCCTCGTCGTCGAGCTCCGCATCCTTCCTGCGTCGCAGCGCCGAAAGCGCCTTGAACCGCGTGATCGCCAACAGCCAGGTTGAAACGGCAGACCGGCCTTCGAATTTCCCGGCCTGACGCCACACATCCAGGAAGACCTCGCTTATGAGGTCTTCGGCGACCTGTTCATTCCGCACCAACCGCAACCCGAACCGAAACACCCTGACATGATGCCGCCCATACAGCACCTGCATGGCTAGTCGGTCGCCTTGGGCGATCCGACCGATCAGGACGTCGTCGGAAGCCGCCTGTGTCGCACTCAATGGCTATCTCGCAAGGTTGGTCGAATTAGACTGAGGGGTGGTTCGATCAGAAAGGCAATATTCTTCGACTTAAAGCAATAATCTGCCTGAAACTGTGAACCTGCCCACAGAAGAGCCCTAACTACCATTTAACACGATGTCGCGACGGTATCCGAGTACATTAAGACGGGCACAATTGGCACGCCGCTTTTCCTTTCGGCTTCCCCCGGTCCCTACGGATGGCAGTCGCGGCTGGCGCGCGTCAGACGGCCGATTTCTTCGCGCAAACAAGGGCAAACAGCCTTTTGACGTCCCGGGATTTTGGCCCGAAAGATACCAAACCTAAAGGCTTTGCCTCGTACATTTCGCCGATTGCTTTGACCATGGCGAATTTATGGGTATCGCTGCGTCGCCTCTTTTGAATCCGACGGCGGATACGTCGCAAGGTGTCAGTCGCAAACTGACGGCCGAGGCGTTGTCGCGCCGCGCGCGACAGCGCCGGCAGATTCAGGGAATGATCGGTGTCAGCTATGTCGTCGATGCAGCGATCCTGCTCGTCTATGCTCACGCCGGCACCACGTCGACCGCCATCGGTCCGGCATTTGCCGTCTGCGGTCTGATCTCAATCACCGGATATATCTTGCTCTCCGAATCCAGATTCACCGAACGTTTCAAGGATCATTATCTCGTAGTTCCACAATCAATCATCAGCATGATCATCATGCTGGTTTTCGCATATGTCGCGCCGGAAGTCGGCGTGATGTTCTTGTGCACGCTGTTCGTCGTATTCGCCTTCAGTTCGTTGCGTTCGACGCCGTGGCAAACCACGGTGGTCTGGACCACCATGGCATTGGGGCTGGCCGGATTGTTCCTGTTGACGGACAGGCCGATCTCGCTGCCGCACGAAACCTATCTGGAACGCTTCGCGACAATGACGGTGTTCATCCTGACCATCGGGCGTTGCATGTTCATCGGCATATTCTCCAGCGCCATGCGCGAATCGCTCTACAAGAGCGGCCTCGCGCTGAAGGAAGCCAATAAGCGCATCGAGGAACTCGCCGAACTCGATGATCTCACCGGCTCGTTCAATCGCCGTTGCATCATGCGCTTCCTGGACGACGAGATCGAACGGGCCCATCGGGCCAATACCCCTTGCTCGGTCTCGTTGATCGATCTCGATTGGTTCAAGCGCATCAACGACACCTACGGCCATCCAACCGGCGACGAAGTGCTCAGGACATTCGCCATCACCGTCTTCGCCAATATCCGCGGGGTCGACCGGTTTGGCCGCTATGGCGGCGAGGAATTCCTGCTCTTGCTCCCCGATACACCCCACGACGTTGCGGTGCGTCTGCTCAACCGGTTGCGGGCGATCATTGCCGAACTCGACTGGAGTGCGTTTTCGCCCGGCATGCAGGTGACCATGTCGGCGGGCATCGTCACGCTCAAGGCAGGCGAAACGGCGGACGCTCTTCTCGCACGCGCGGACGGAGCGCTCTACAAGGCCAAAGCGGAGGGACGCAACCGCATCGTCAGTGCCTGATCCGATCATTCATTTCCCGCGGAGGAACAAACCGTCGGGACCCATAAGACAGCTACTCCAGGATAGAGTCATGAGTTCGAAACCGCTGCCTACCTCCGAAAGCCTGCTCGACGAATTGCAGGCAACCCTGGCGCACGGGACCGTTGCCCGCCGGGTCGAGACCCTGCGCCGGGTCACCGACCTCTTCATCAGCGGCGCCGTCGAATTCGCCGACGATCAGATCGCCCTGTTTGACGACGTATTCCAGTGCCTGATCCATCACATCGAAACCTCCGCCAAGGCGCTGTTGTCCAATCGTCTGGCCCCTGTCGATCGCGCGCCGCCGCTGACGGTTCGTGCGCTGGCGTTCGATGATCTGATCGAGGTTGCGGCTCCCGTTTTGTCCATGTCGGAACGCCTGGACGACGAGGCATTGATCGAGACCGCGCGCCACAAGAGCCAGGCGCACTTGATGGCGATCTCGACCCGCAAGGTCCTCAGCGGCGCGGTCACCGACGTATTGGTGCAGCGGGGCAACGACGAAGTCGTTCAAAGCACGGTCAGCAATCCCGGAGCTGAATTCTCCGAGGGCGGCTTCACCCGGCTGGTCAGCCGCGCGGAAGGCAACGCCGATCTTGCAACCTGCGTCGGCCTGCGTCCGAACATTCCGAGGCACCTGTACCTGAAACTGCTCGCCAAGGCTTCGGCGATGGTGCGGGCGAAGCTGGAAGCCGCCAACCAACCGATCGTCCAGGAAGTATCCGAGGCGGTACGGGAAGCGACACGGCGGGCGCGTTCGGCGCCATCGGCCATTACCCAGGAGACAGCGATCGCTCACGCGCTCGTCAAATCGCTCTATGAAGACGGCAGGCTGGACGAATATCAAGTGGCGGCATTTGCCGAAGCCGGAAAATTCGACGAAGCCAATGCTGCGATCGCCGCGCTCGCCAATGTGTCGGTGTTGATTGCCGAGAACATGATGGTGGAAACCCGCGCCGAGGGCGTCATGATCCTGGCGAAGATTTCCGGCATGTCGTGGTCGACGGTCAAGTCGATCATCAGGATGCGCGAC
>DATHPL010000118.1:0-6373 GCA_035483915.1 Bradyrhizobium sp. | reverse complement strand
GCCAGGATATGTCTGAGCTCCAGCCGTCATTCCGGGACGCGCCTCTTGGCGCGGGCCCGGAATCCATTTCTCCCAGTGCTGTGATGGCGCAATGGATTCCGGGCTCGATGCTTCGCATCGCCCCGGAATGACGGGCGGCTGCCGTTTGACATCTGAATCAGAACTGGCCCATTCATCCTCACCCAACGTATGACAGCCGAGCCCACAACATGCCTGACCTGAAACCGGAAATCACCTACGACGACTTCGCCCGCCTCGACATCCGCATCGGAAAGGTCGTCGAGGTCCAGCCGTTTCCCCGCGCACGCAATCCGTCCTGGAAGGTCGGCGTCGATGTCGGGGCCGAGCGGATCCTATGGTCGAGCGCGCAGATCACCAACTACGAACCCGCCGACCTCGTCGGCTCGCTGGTGGTCTGTGTTTGTAACTTCGCTCCGAAAAACATCGCCGGATTCACCTCAGAATTGCTCATTCTCGGCGCTGAGAATAGCGAGGGAAAGGTGATCGTTCTCTCACCCCGCAGCGAAGTCGCCGCCGGCGAACCCGTCTACTGACGACCGGCTTGCGCAACGGCGATTTACAACTGAAAATAGCGGGATTTTTTGCCAAGGGATTTCCAAGGGACTTCAAAAAGGGGCTCGCGGTCATGGGCGCAAACGCGTTACGCGCATTTCTTTTGGGTCTGCTCGTTGCCGTCTCCACTGCCGGCGCGGCTCAGAGCCAAACCAACGCGCGGCCGCCGGTCGGCGGTTTCGGTTCGCCGACGGACGCCATGATCTTCTATGTCGCGCATGGCGCGGATGGTGCTTGCGGTCCCGGCTGCTCGGACTGGATCGCGGCCGAAGGAACGGTGCAGTGGGACACCTTCAAGCGGCTGATCGCGATCCTCGACAGGCAGAATGGGCGCAAGCTTCCGCTCGTGATCCATTCGTGGGGCGAATCCAATCTCAATGTCTCGGTCGGCCTCGGACGTATCCTGCACGACCGCGGCATCGACACCACGGAAGGCACAACCGACGTCGCCGCCTGCAAGGACAAGTCTGATGCGGATTGTTTCGCGCTCAAGCGTCCGGGCGGGCCGCTCGATGCCACGCTCACCACGTCGAAATCGCTGTGCGATATCGCCTGTGTGCTGATTTTGGCCGGCGGCGTCCATCGCACCCTGCCCCCAGGCACCCGCGTGATCCTGACCGGCATGCAGATCCGCAACCGCGTCGCGCCCAACGTCTCCGACGAGCACCGCGAAAGCCTGACCACGATCTATGGCGAACAATTCCGCGTCTATTTGCGCGAGATGGGGGTCGACACCGAATTGCTCGACATCGTCGATCGCAACAACACGCAGGCGCGCGCAACCGAAGTGCCGCCGGCGGATTGGACGCGCTTTCACCTCGTCACGGCGGCGCCGAAATGATCGTCCCGCGTTTGGCTAAAATCCGCAGCGAGAAGAAACGGCCCCAGCGCCGAAGGGATGGGGCCGCGGGTCAGTTAAAGGGAGTCTTCGCGGTTAGTCCGCCGCCTTGCGCGAGACCGGCAGACCACCCGGCCTCGATTTGTCCATCTCGCGGCGCGAATACCCCATGGCATGGTGGTGATGATGGTGATGATGCATGGAAGCCATCGCGTTGGATGTGGCAGGCGCTCCCGCGGCCGGCTCCGTCTGCGCGGATGCGAGTGTGGTCGCAGCGCATAACGAGGCGGCGACGAGGACTGAAAAAGCGAGCTTGGAGCGCATGGAAATCTCCTCAATCCCGATCAAATGATGCACGTACAAAAAACCGGGAAGACCGAATTGTGTTCCATCGTGAACCAAACCAACCGCTGCTGCGGCGCACCCGGCTATGGATGATACCGTTTGCTTCCGCTAGACTTCCTTCGGCGTCAGGGAGGCACCCGCATGACCGACTTCACCTCGCTCTCCACTTCCGAACTTGCCAACCGCATTGCGATCCTGCGCGACAATCTTCGCCAGCTCACCGAACAGGCGGCGGCGCAATCGGGCGCCGCAAACGAAGAACGGCTGGCCGACCGGATCGAGACCCAGAGCAAGGAGCTGGAAGAGCTTCTGAATGAGCAGGAGCGCCGCGGGTGAGAGGCGATCCGCACGAGCCACTTCATCCGGTATGATCTGCCCGACGCCGGTTCAGTTCCACCGCAACGCGACGCTAACCTTCTGCCCGTATGATTTCGGCCCATTAAGCGCGTTAACGCGCGATTTACGTTATTGCGGGGGCAGGATGCTCAGATTTGCAGTGATTGCCGCAGCGCTTTTGCTGTCGGCCGGCGAGGCTTTTGCGCATGGCGAAGAGCCCGCGCCGCCGCCGAAAAAGGAAGCCCCGATGTTTCCGGTGAAGGTGGTGCAGAGCCGCAAGGGCCGGATCTTCGTCGATAACAACGGCATGACGCTGTACACGTTCGACCGCGACACCTCGGGCGACAAGTCGACCTGCGACGGCAAGTGCACCGAGCGCTGGAGACCATTGACTGCGGCCGACGATGCCGAAGCCAAGGGCGATTTCACCGTGATCGTCCGCAACGACGGCAGCAAGATGTGGGCCTATCGCTATCGCCCGCTTTACACCTCGCAGTCGGACAAGGCACCCGGCGACGTCAACGGATTTGATAGCGCCAATCTCTGGCACGTCGCGCGCCCGGCGTTCTGAGCCGTTACGACGTCGATATCGATGTCAGGGGAAAGCAAGTTGAGGGAACGCGAGGCTCGGTGAGCCTAGGAGACCGAAGCCTCGCGAACATCCCCCACACCCCAAAGTGGCCAAAGCCGACAGGGTTAGTGGCGTTCGATTACGCAAATTTCATCGCGCGCACCAGACCGTAGCACTACGGTGCACGCGACTCGATAAACGCAAGGCGTTCGCGCAAGGAAGTGCTGTTTCCGCCAAACTGAAATCCATGAATCAATCGAATCGGTTGCCGCAAACTTTGAAGCCACAGGCAAGCAGCAGTTGAAGAAAATTGTTTGAATTCCCCGTAGTTTCACTCCGCAATCTTCCGGATTTTCCGACTCACGCGCTGCTGCTATCTCAAGTCACGCATCACGTTTTCCCTTGAGGAGACGGCCATGGCTCAGCTCTTCTTTTATTGTTCCAACGACGCCGGCGTCTGGATCGATCGGCGGTTGGCTCCGGCAGGCAGCCTGACCGAAGCGATGGAGCAAGCCACGAAGGTCGTGCGCTCGCTGGTGATGGAGCCGTCGGGCGAAGACTGGCGCGGCTGGACGCTGCACGCTAGCGACGATTTCGGCGACGAGATCTTCGCCATGCCGTTCGTTTCCGTCCTCGGCAAGTCCCATTGAGAGGCGTCATGCTGGTCACGATGCTCGCCTCGCTTCCGTTTCGCCATCGCCTCAGTGCGCTCGTCGGTGGTTGGCAGCGCCTGCTTCGGATGGCGGGCAATCCCTATCGGCCCGAGCGTCACTACATGCGCGGGCCCGGCCCCAAATGGCACGCCAAACACCGCGACCAGGGGCTCTGAGTTCCTCCCAGGCTGGTAAAGCCCACCTTGAAGGCGCCGTCCGTGACGGCGCCGTTTTCTTTTTGTTAGCCAAGCCGTCTCGCCGAAAGTCTTACGTGCGCCCCTCTGGCCAAAAATCGCCAAATTGTTTTTTATCTAAGGGGGCTGATTTCAACCCATGTGCGGAGAACTTCCCATGCGGATCGCGCCATCGATCTTCGTCGGTTCGATCGCCGTTTTGGCTGCCCTTGCCTCGCCTGCGCTCGCCAACGGCCCGGGCCCGAATTCCCACGCCAACGCCAACGCGCAAGCCGTCGAGGAAGCACCTAGCTCCTCCCCCTGTCACGCCTATCAGAAGGGCCCAGATGGCTCCTGGATCGAGATGGCGTGCCATGAAGGCAGCGGCAGCGACGCCGTGCCGGCACCGGTGCACAAGTCCGCCAGCCATCATCCGGCGGATCAGAGCACGCGCTGAGCGGGCGCGCTTCGCGCTATTCTCTCAACCGTCATTGCGAGCGCGAGCGAAGCCCGGCGCAACTGCCCGATGAATCGGCGAGCACCGGCCTCGACAAGGCGAGAAAAACCGGGATTATCGGGAGGAATTAAAGCGCCAGGAGCATGCATGCCTTCCGCCAGCGACGTTCATCTTGTCAGCCATCCCCTCGTCCAGCACAAGCTGTCGCTGATGCGCGAGGCCGACCGATCCACCAAGGGCTTTCGGGAGCTGCTGAACGAGATCGGCATGCTGCTCTGCTATGAGGTGACCCGCGATCTGCCGCTGGAGATCGTCGATATCGAAACGCCGCTGATGGCGATGAAGGCCCCGAAAATCGCCGGCAAGAAATTGACGTTTGCACCGATCCTGCGCGCCGGGGTCGGTTTCCTCGACGGCATGCTGGCGCTCGTGCCCTCGGCCCGCGTCGCCCATATCGGCCTATATCGCGATCCCGAGAGCCTTCAGGCGGTCGAATATTACTTCAAGGCGCCGCATGATCTGTCGGACCGCACCGTGATCCTGATGGATCCGATGCTGGCGACCGGCAACTCAGCCTCGGCTGCCACATCCCTGCTCAAGACGCGCGGCGCCCACGACATGCGCTTCGTCTGTCTCTTGGCTGCGCCCGAAGGCATCAACCATTTCCGAGCCGAACATCCGGACGTTCCGATCTGGACGGCGGCGATCGACGAGAAACTGAACGATCACGGCTATATCCTGCCCGGCCTTGGCGACGCCGGCGACCGCATGTACGGCACGAAATAGCGGAACACTCCCGCAATTAATGCCGCTTGAAATACTGCACCGCGCGTTCGTGCTTTTCGGCCGCCTCGCGCGACTTGAAGGTGCCGAGATTGCGACGCCTGCCGGTCTTTGGATTGGGCTTGCGCGAATAGAGCCGGTACTCGCCCGATTTCAGTTTGCGGATCATGTGATCATCCCGACTTGATAGATCATGCTCTACCAATCGCGCCAGAAGCCGGTTTGTTCCTGCCCCCTGCGCTTAGGTCAGCCGCTCCAGTCCGGACTCGATCAGCGCCGGAGTTGCTTCGGCGGAGGCGAGAAACTTCAACAAGAGGTCGGAAGCGACAATGTTCGTCGAGGCCTTAAGCCGGCCAGCAGAAAACACCGCGGGTATCTGCAAGTGAAGCGGCAGCGGTCCGACAATTTCGATGCCGTTGACTTGCTTCAACTCGCTGAGTTGCTGGATCGCGAGGTCCGCCTCGCCGCTGACCAGGCGCTCGGCGGTGAAGCCCATGGGAACGACCGTAGCGCGGGCGTTGATCTCCTTGTCGATGCCCTTCTTGGCAATCAATTGCGCAAAGAAGATGCCGCTGGCGCCAAGCCGCGAATACGCAACCGAATGCGCCGCCAGGAGCGTTGAGCGCAGCGCAGCCTCGGTCGAGATATCAGGATGAGGGCTGCCCGCCTTGACCGCCAGCCCGATATAGGACCGCGCGAGATCGACGCAGCTTTCCGTGACCACGCTTCCGGCCGCGACGAGACCCGCAAGCCCCTCCCGGGTCAGGATGAGGACATCGGCGGTCTCACCCTCCTTCAGCCGCTCGAGCAGCCTCACGGTCGGCGCGAAATCGGCGTCAATGCGCGCACCGCTCAGAGCCAGATACTTTGCCGCGAGCGCGCGAACCGCGCCGGCCAAAGCCAGCGTCGACAATACCCGTACCGAATTTTCCATTCCTCGATCTCCGCCGTCACCGCGGAGGCTTCTAGCACGGAGATTGCGCGCCCCAAACGCAATGATCCGCCAGGACGCTGGCCCTGCCGGATCATGTGGGAGGTCGAGCCTAACGGCGCCGAACGCCGCAGGCAACGCGCCGTACGTGACTTATTACGCCGCCGCCTTCGCGCCGGTCGGAACCGAAGCCACCGTCTTCAGGATCTGCGAAGCGATCTGGTAGGGGTCGCCTTGCGAGTTCGGACGGCGGTCTTCCAGATAGCCCTTGTAGCCGTTGTTGACGAAGGAGTGCGGCACGCGGATCGAAGCCCCGCGATCGGCGACGCCCCAGCTGAACTGGTGGATCGACGCCGTTTCGTGCTTGCCGGTCAGGCGCAGATGGTTGTCCGGACCGTAAACCGCGATGTGGTCTTCACGGTTGGTTTCGAACGCCTTCATCAGGCTCTCGAAATACTCCTTGCCGCCGATTTCGCGCATGTACTTGGTCGAGAAGTTGGCATGCATGCCCGAGCCGTTCCAATCGGTGTCGCCGAGCGGCTTGCAGTGGTACTCGATATCGATGCCGTATGTCTCGGTTAGGCGCTGCATCAGATAACGGGCCATCCACATCTCGTCGGCGGCTTTCTTGGAGCCCTTGCCGAAGATCTGGAATTCCCACTGGCCCTTGGCGACTTCCGCGTTGATGCCTTCGTGGTTGATGCCCGCGGCGA
>DATHPL010000117.1:0-2026 GCA_035483915.1 Bradyrhizobium sp. | reverse complement strand
CTGATGGGCATTGCCGCTTTCATGGTCGGCCACGGCAGCTTCGCCGAGCAATGTACGACGCACGAGAGCATGACCTTCCCGGTGCCCGAAGGGATGTCGGCGGAGGAAGCGGCCGGGTTCACCATCCAGTTCCACACCGCCTATATCGGCCTGAAGCGGCGTGCCAGGCTTGCGGCGGGTGAGACCCTGCTCGTCACCGGCGCGGCCGGCGGCACGGGCACCGCGGCCATCCAGATGGGTAAGGCGCTGGGCGCGCGGGTGATCGCCGCCGCCGGCGGCCCCGACAAGACGGCCGCTTGCAGTGCGATCGGCGCCGATCTCGTGATCGATTACTTGGTGGAAGATTTCGCCGCTGCGGTCAATGCTGCAACCGGCGGCCGGGGCGCGGATGTTGTGTTCGACCCGGTCGGCGGGGAGACCTTCGAAAAGTCCCTCGGCTGCCTGGCGATGGAAGGCCGCATCCTGCCGATCGGCTTCGCCTGCGGGAAATGGGGCAGCGTCAGCCCCGAGCTGTTTGCGTTCAAGAACGCATCGCTGGTGGGCGCCGTCGCCGGCATGTTCCCGCGGCAAGACATGCTCGCCATGCATGAAGAGATTCTGACGCTCCATGCCGCGGGTAAGCTCGAGCTGTCCCTCGACCGGGTGATCGGCTTCGACGGGATCGGCCAAGGTCTCCAGGATCTGGCCGATCGCAAGGTGCGCGGGCGCGTGGTCGCGAGCTTCTAGATTCAGCCCGCGGTGGCGGCCCCGACCCGATGCATGCACCGCGGATTCGGGCGCCTCACTGGACGACAAGGGCGTTGTCGATCAGGATCTCCGCCCCGTTGATGTAGCGCGACTCATCTGAGGCGAGGAACACCACGAGATTCGCCACGTCCTCCGGCTTTCCCAAGCCCCAGGGGGCCGCCTCGTAGTCCGCCATCTTCATGCCGAAAACTTCGTTGGCGGCTGCGAGCATCGGGGTTTCGATGGCGCCTGGGTGCACCGAATTGCAGCGAATACGGTACTTATTCATCTGGCAGTGCAAGGCGATGCTCTTGGTCATGGCGCGCACCGCACCCTTGGCGGCGCTATAAGCGAAAAAAACCGGATATCCGAGGTGCGAGGCGACCGAACTCATGTTGATTATCGAGCCGCCCCCACTTGCGTTGATCACTGGGATCGCCGCCCTGCACCCGAGGAACACGCCTTCAGACATTACCGAATTTGCGAAGCGAAACTGCTCCAGCGTGGTGGTCTCAGGCGTCGCCGCGACCATCACGCCGGCGTTGTTCACCAGCACGTGCAGGCCGCCGAAACGGCGACTGGCCTCCGCCACCACTTCCGTCCAGCGCTTTTCGTCGCGCACATCCTGTGTCGCAAAGGCGGCGCAGCCGGGACGCACGGCGCCAAGAGCAGCGGCCACATCCTGGCCGGCGCTCGTGTTGACGTCGGTGAGCAATACCTGAGCGCCGGCCCGGCACAATGCTTCGGCGTCGGCGCGGCCCATTCCGGATGCGGCGCCCGTCACGATCGCAACTTTGCCCTCGAGGCGATTCATAGCATGCGTCCTGCGGCTTTATTGGGCCGACACGCTAGCAGTCGACTCATCCGGTTTCAATCATTTTACCTTTTCAAGCACAGTGGACGCCTGCCCGCCAGCTCGGTCAGTTACCCACGCAGTTACGGCAGGTGACCGCTGCCATCACGTGATACGTATTGACTCTCGTTGTTGCGCGGATTGCACTCACGCCGCGCCATGTATCAACCAGAGAGAACCCCCAACGCTCATTCTCCAGTCCATATTGGTGCTCGCTTCTCCAGAAAAGCACGCGGCCCCTCCTGAAAATCCTTGGTCTTCATCAGGCGTCGTAGGGCTTCCGTGGTCAGTGCGAACAGTTCCTCGTCGGAGTGATCGAACGCCTGGCGCGCGATGTTGAGAGCCTCCTTCACCGCGACCGGCGCATTTACCGCAATCGCTTCGGCGAGCTTAAGGGCCTCGGCCCGTTCCTGACCATCCGGCACGACGCGGTTGACGAAACCCAGC
>DATHPL010000116.1:0-2739 GCA_035483915.1 Bradyrhizobium sp. | reverse complement strand
ACCGTGGTCGCGGGTATCGGCATTCTGATGCTCGTGATCGTCGCCACCATCATCTCGGTCTCATTCGCCACCCGCGGCGCGATGGCCGCGAACCGCCCGATTGTGGAAGTGCTGCATTTTGTCGGCGCCGGCGACCGCTACATCGCCAATCGCTTCCTTCGGCATTTCCTCAGGCTAGGTCTCGAAGGCGGGGTGATCGGTGGCGGCATCGCGATGCTCGTTTTCGGTTTTTCGGAGTCGATCGCGAACTGGTTTTCGGGCACGCCGGTCGGGGATCAGTTCGCCGCTTTGCTGGGGACGTTTTCGCTGCGTCCCTCGGGTTATCTGATACTGGCGGTGCAGGCGGTGGTGATCGCTGCGATCACGGCCTGGGCGTCGCGGCGGACGTTGTTTGCAACCCTCAACGATATCGAATGAGGCGGCGAAGTCTTGCGGAGACGCGAAAACCGGTTCCCGTTTTTCCGGATCATGCCTTACAATTGCGCGAAGGAGCGACAACCCGATCATCATGAGCCGGACGCCCGCCGATCAACCGAACGCCTCCGCTTCCGCTGCGCCGCGGAAAAGGCGGCGTGCTGTGATCGTGAGCGCGCTTGCGATCGCCGTTGTCGCGGTAACGGCCGGTTTCGTCGGATTTCTTTCGCAGTTGCATGGGACTGAGGCCAGGCCGTCGCGCACCGCCGACGGCATTGTCGTGCTTACCGGCGGCTCGTCGCGGGTGTCCGATGCGATGGAACTGTTGGCGGACGGCTATGGCCAGCGGCTTCTGATTTCCGGCGTGCATCCGGCAAGCGGCGCCAGCGATATCTCGCGCTCGCTGCCCGACAATCAATCGCTGCTGAGTTGCTGCGTCGATCTGGATCGTTCGGCGGTCAATACCCGCAGCAACGCCGCCGAGACGCGGCGCTGGGCTCATGAGCGCGGTTTCAAATCGCTGATCGTCGTTACGTCGAATTATCATATGCCGCGGGCGATCGTCGAATTGTCCCACGCGATGCCCGACATCACCCTCATCCCATTCGCGGTGGTCGGCGACAAATGGCGCGAGGAACCCTGGTGGAGCAATGGCGCAACGGTGCGGCTCCTGCTATCGGAATATGTGAAATATGTCGCCGCCGAGGTGCGGGTACGCTTGGCGGATGCCGGTTTCGATGTGACGCGCGAGGCCAACGACTCCCCGCTTGTCGTGCCGCGCCGGCCGGCGACTGCCGAAGCTAATTGACCGGGTTGCCGATGCCCCTGATTTTCCTGCGCTCGCTGATCTACAACGTGCTGTTCTATCTCCTGCTGGTCTGCTGGCTGATCGCCGCGGTTCCCACATTCCTGATGCCGCGCACGGGGATCATGAAGATTGCCCGGTTATGGGCGCGGAGCAGCATCTGGCTACTGCGCGTCGTGTGCAACGTGAAGGTGGAATATCGTGGGCTTGAGAAAATCCCAAAAGGGCCGCTGCTCGTCGCCTCCAAGCATCAGTCGATGTGGGAAACCTTCGCGCTGCTGCAATTTTTCGATCAGCCGCTTTACATCCTCAAACGTGAGCTGACGCTGATTCCGTTTTTCGGCTGGTATTTGATCAAGGCCGGCATGGTCGCCGTCGATCGCCGCGCTGGCGGCCGCGCGCTGTTGAAGATGGTCCGGCAGGCCAGCGAGGCAGTCCGGCGCGGCCGTCAGTTGATCATCTTTCCGGAAGGTACCCGCAGGCCGGTCGGTGCTCCACCGCAATATAAGCCCGGCGTCTCGCAGCTTTATGCGAGTTGCCGCGTAGACTGTCTTCCGGTGGCGCTCAATTCGGGACTGTTCTGGCCGCGCCGGACCTTCATGCGTTATCCGGGCACGCTCGTGGTGGAGTTCCTCGATCCGGTGCCGCCGGGTCTGGCGCGTGATGAATTCCTGACGCGTATTTCCGCCGTGATTGAAGATGCCACGGCGCGGCTCGTCGAGGTAGCGCGCCGCGAACAGGAGCAGTTGTTCGGCCGTGCGCGGAATTCCGCTTCCGCCAACGCGTAAAGCTTCAGCGGTGCAACGGCGCCTCGTCGTGCAGCATCAGCGCGAGTTGATGAAGTTGGGTATCGCGGAACCCCTGTGCCTCGATTGATCTCACGGTCTCGAGCACGTAGTCGCGATTGTTGCCGGAGCGGCCGTGGCCTTGCCGCACGTAGCGCAGTTGTTCATGCAGCGAAAGCCGCCCGGCATATTGAACATGGCCGCGGTCGACGACGTAAGCCAGCGCCGAGACCCGCTCGCGCGCATCGTTCTCCAGCCAGACCGAGCGCATGACTTCGCGATAGACATGGGTGGTCTGTTCGCGACCGCGCAAATAACCGACGACTTCGTCGCGATGGGCTGCGGCGACACGGAATGCGATGCCGCGGCAGGCGCCGCCGCGGTCGAGGCCGAGCACGAGACCGGGCTTTTCCGGTGTTCCACGATGGTCGAACGAGTAGACACACAGCGCGCGATGCTCACCGATCAGCCGCGCGGGCAGCTGTTCGTTGAACGCAAATCCCGGCCGCCACATCAGCGAGCCATAGCCGAAGACCCAGAGATCTTCGTGAGAGGGCGCGGGTGTGGGAGGTTTTGTGTCAGACATCTGCCAGATCGCTATCAGAACATAATTGCGAAACGAAGCGTAAATTCTTCCAATATCGTTCCCGCAAGTGGCTGCTTATATTTGACAAAATTGCCAGCCAATGGTCGGTCTATGACCACCATGACCTTGCCCTCCGATACTCCGCGCCG
>DATHPL010000115.1:0-4133 GCA_035483915.1 Bradyrhizobium sp. | reverse complement strand
GCGGCGGAATGGAAGGCGTCTCGGCACGGACAGCGATAACCGAGCACAGTGCGGCAAACAGGAACCAAAATTTACGAAAGGGCATCGAAAAATCCGAACCTAGCTGGCTGAAGAAACCTGTACCTCGACAAAGCCCAATCCCTCGAGCTCGAAGCGATAATGCGCATCCTGTTCGGGAAAGATCGTTTTCATGACGCTTCCGGTCATCACGACCTGGCCGGCCTTTAGCGTTGCGCCGCGCGAAGCCAGTTGGGTGGCAAGCCACGCCACCGAGTTGAAGGGGTGACCGAGGATGTCCCGTCCATATCCCTCGCCGATCGGATTGCCATTCTTCGAGGCGCGGCCGAGGACGGGCGCGAGATCGGGCCACGTGGCCTTGAACTCCGAGAGCACAATGCCGGCGTTCCAGGAATTGTCAGCAACCAGCGAGCGCACGTCGATGCTCGCATAATCCGCGAGCCGGTCGTCGACCAGTTCGATCGCCGCGCAAACGCCATCAATGTGAGGCGCGATCGTTTCAATCGTGAAAGCCTTGGCAGTCAAAGCCTTGGCCGTCGCGGGGATGTCCGACTTGATGCGGACGGCGATTTCGAATTCGAGGCCAAGTCGCCCGTAATCCTTGAGCGGGATGCTGGCTCCCGACCGATGCAAGCGCGAAGCGAGCACGACGCCCGCAATCGGATGATCGATCCGGCAAAACGCCTGCATCGTCGCCGAGGTCAGCCCGACTTTATAGCCGACCGGCTCTCCGTTGCCCCGGCGCAGCAGCGCCACGTAGTTGTCCTGGATGTCATAAGCATCTGAAACCGTGGCCGGCGCAGCCGGCGGCCCCAGCGTCGTGAAGCGATGCCCGGCCTGATGCTCGGCCAAAAGCCATTCGGCCGCACGCTGAGCCGCGAGGTCCTCCATATTTTTTTCCTCCCTTTCCGGCAAATCTTAGCGCGGGATCAGCTGCGGTCAAACGGCGCCGGTGAAGGTCGGCCACGTTCGGCCTGCCTTGGTCGGATTTAACGGGGCAATAGCGATCGGGCGCTTCGTCGGCCTTAAGGCCCGACGGCGCGCGCGATGGCTTCAGCCAGCTCATGCTGGCTGAACGGCTTGGCGAGACGCGGCAATCCTTCGCCTTCTCCCGGCGCCAGTTCGGCATAGCCGGTTGCGAGGATAATCGGCATGTGTGCGTTCTCTGCCCGGATACGGCTGGCAAGTTCCGAACCGGTCATGTCCGGCATCAACTGATCGGTGATCATCAAATCGATTTTCTTTTCCCGGCGCAGGATGTCGAGCGCATGCAAAGCGGACGGCGCGCTATAAACCGTGTGGCCAAGCTCTTCGAGCAACGCGGATGTGTTGAGTGCGACCAGGGGATCATCGTCAACCGTCAGGATCGCAAGCTTCTTGTCGGTATGTAACGTCTGGGCTGTCAGGCCTTTGGTTGCGGAAATCGGCTCGCCGAGTGCAACCGGGAGACAGAGTTCGGCCGAGGTCCCGTGGCCCAGCCTGCTTTTCAAAAGCAATGCCCCGCCGGACTGCTCGGCCATTCCATGAACCATCGGCAGCCCAAGACCCGTGCCCTTGCCGACGCCTTTCGTCGTGAAGAATGGCTCTATCGCGCGCTTGAGCGTTTCTTCGTCCATGCCGGTGCCGGTATCAGTTACGCTCACGCAAAGATAATTTCCCGTCTTCAGGCCCGGCGCATCGGCCCGCTTCGTCGCGCCGATCGTGATCGTGCCTCCTTTCGGCATCGCGTCACGCCCGTTGATCGCCAGGTTGAGAAGCGCGAGCTCGAGCTGGTTGGCGTCGGCAACCACTTTCGGGAGTTCGGGCGGGAAATTCGTTTCAACCCGGATCAACGGACCGAGCGAGCTTTGCAACAGATTTGTCATCTGCTGCACCACGTCGCGCACGTCGAGCGGCAACAGCTTGAGCTCCTGGCGCCGCGCAAAGGCCAGCATCCGCTGGGTTAGTGCTGCTCCGCGCCGCGTTCCCTGAAGGGCATTGTCGATCAGTAGCGCGACTTTCGGGTCATTGTCGGGCAACCGTCTTTGCAAAAGCTCGAGGCTGCCCTGGATGGCCATCAGCAAATTGTTGAAGTCGTGGGCGATGCCTCCGGTCAGGTGCCCGATCGCTTCCATCTTCTGTGACTGGAGCAGCGCTTCGCGAGCTTTCTCCAGCGCGCGCGCCGTGTTCGTCCGTTCGGTAATATCGCGCGTGATCTTGGCGAAGCCGAGCAGCGATCCGTCGGAATCGTAAATGGTGTCGATGACGACGTGGGCAAAGAATTGCGTTCCGTCCTTGCGAATTCGCCAACCTTCTTTCTCAAACCGCCCGACCCGCGCCGCGATCTCCAGCGCCGCCTGGGGCAAGCCGGCTTGCCGATCCTCCTCGGTATAGAAGCGTGAAAAATGCTGACCGATAATCTCTTCGGGAGCATAGCCCTTGATTCGTTGCGCCCCAAGATTCCAGCTTGAGACGTATCCTTCGGGGCTCAGCAAATAGATCGCGTAGTCGGTGACGCCCTGCACCAGCAGGCGAAATTGTTCCTGGCTTGCGCGCAATGCCGCTTCGGCGTGCCGCCGCTCGGTAAGGTCGCGGGTAATTTTGGCAAAGCCGATCAACCCGCCGGCACTGTTCCGGATCGGGTCGATGACGACATAGGCCCAGAACTTCGTCCCGTCCTTGCGGACGCGCCAACCTTCTTGTTCGAATTTGCCGGTGCGCTCGGCGATTTCGAGGGCGCGCTGCGGGAGCCCCTTCTCACGATCTTCTTCGGTGTAGAAGCGCGAGAAATTCTCGCCGATGATTTCGGATTGCTCGTATCCCTTGAAACGCTTGGCGCCCGGATTCCAGCTCGTGACGGTACCGTCGGGATCGAGCATGTAGATCGCATAGTCGGTGATCGCGTCGATGAGCATGCGGTAGCGGCCTTCGCTGGACTTCGAGGCCTCGAACCGTTCCGGATGCTCCACGCAAGTTCCCCGCACTTCTTGAAAAGGTCAAGTTAACCGAAATAAACGCATGGCTTGAGAAGAGGTTCCAGCAGGGAACGCGATTATAGCGGTCCGTCCCGACGCCCGCGGCCAGTTGAAATAGCAGGTGCGACCGTGCAAGGGTCAACTTTTCGTCCTTCCAACCGTATGTCCATGACCACCCCAGCCCTCAGCCCATCGAAAATCCGCAGCATGTTGTTGCTGCGTGAGGAAATCGCGCTGCTCGATCTGCGCCATGAGGCGGCCTATGCCACCGGTCATCCCTTGTTCGCCGCCAATATGGCGGCGAGCCGGATCATGCTCGAGGCGGAAGTCAGGCTTCCGCGCAAGGATGTACCGATCGTGGTCTACGATGCCGGTGAAGGCCTTGTGGCGGAGGCGGCGGATCGCTTCGCCGCGCTGGGCTATACCGACATTCGCCAGCTCGAGGGAGATCTGGAAGCCTGGCGGCAAGCGGGCTTCGAGATTTTCATTGACGTCAATTCCTATGCCAAGGCGTTCGGTGAACTGGTCGAGGCCCGCCGCCATACGCCGTCATTGTCGGCGGAAGAGGTCGCCGCGCTGATTGCGAGCGATGCCGATGTCAGGGTGCTCGATGTGCGGCGGCCGGACGAATACGCGACCATGAACATCCCCGGTTCGGTCAGCATACCGGGCGCGGAATTGGTGCTACGCGCAGGCCACGTCGCGCCCGATCCTGAGACCACCATTGTCGTCAACTGCGCTGGGCGGACGCGATCGATCATCGGCACGCAATCGCTGATCAATGCCGGAGTAGCCAACAAGGTGGTGGCGCTTCGTAATGGCACCATTGGCTGGACGCTCGCCAATCGGACGCTGGAGCATGGTGCTGACCGGCATGGCGGCATCGGTCTGTCCGAAGGCACGAAAGAAAAATCGCGCGAAGTCGCCTACCGCGCCGGCGTCCGGCATTTGAGGCCGCACGAGGCTGCCGCGCTGGAAGCGGATACGACGCGCACGCTTTATCGCTTCGACGTTCGTCCAGTCGAAGACTATGCGGCTGGGCACATACCAGGTTTTCGCCACTATCCGGGTGGCCAGCTCGTCCAGGAAATCGACATGGCGGCGCCAGTGCGCGGTGCGCGCGTTCTGCTGGCCGACATCCTCGGCGTTCGCGCCAACATG
>DATHPL010000114.1:0-2696 GCA_035483915.1 Bradyrhizobium sp. | reverse complement strand
CCATGTCCGCGACGGGCCAATACTCTTAGGCCGGGACGATGGCTGGGTTGTTGGTCGGAATCTGCGCGATGAGGCTCGGATCGATATTCAGCGTCTCGGCGACCATGTCTCTTGGGCTGTGCGCCAGCCAATCCGCCAGATCCACCTCCTCAAACCGATCCGCCTTGAAGACCTCCATGTACACAAGATCCGTGTCTCCGGTATTCTCGACATAGTGGCCAAGCGCCTTCTTGACGTAGCCGATGTCGCCGGGATGGAAGTTTGCGGTCATCGCCTGCGGCCCGGTGTTGAAGACGGTTACGCGTCCTTCTCCCTTCAACCAGTAATTCCATTCGTCGCCATTGGGATGCCAATGCATGGTTCGCAAGCCGCCCGGCTTGATCGTCACTATGGTTGCCGCAATGTTTTTCGACGCAAGGAAGTTGGTGCTGTCCGCGAGCCGCACCGACCCGCTCTTCGTCTCATGGATCGTCTTGAACTGGTCAGCATTGAAAACGAAGGGATTTGGCGGCTTGCCTGCAGCCGACGCCATCTGGGCTTCGACCTCCGCCAGCGGCGGCGCCGGGATATTGCTCTGGTAAATCCACTTATTGTGCACCGGAATGTTCTTGAACGCCTCCTCCGAAAGCCCAAAGTTCTTAGCCAGCACCTCCGGCGGGGTATGAGCCAGCCAGTCGGTCACCAACAAGGTGTTGAATTCAGACGACTCGCCATTATCGAAGGCGAGCACAAACTCGGTCCCATCGGAACCCAGGCCCTGCAGGGAATGGGGCAGGCCCGCCGGGAAGTACCACAGACCCCCTTCCTTCACATCAGCGACTTGTGGACGTCCAAGCTGGTCGATAATGGTGATACGGCAGACGCCGGCAGTCACAACGGCCCATTCCGCTTGCTGGTGCCAATGAAGCTCTCGAACGCCGTTCGGACCGAGCCGCATGTTGACGCCTGCGATCGTCTTGGAAATCGCGAAGCTATCCACGCCAACCTGCCGCGCCCAACCGCCGTTCTGGATTCGCTTGGGAGAAAGATTGAATGAGGACCAAAACTGCGGCATGCCGTTGACATCGGTCGCCGGCGGGTTTTCGAAAGCGGCCTCGTTGCCTGCAAGGCCCGGGTCCTGAGGCCCTGGGTCGGTCAACGCCTTGGGGTTGGTGACGTTGACCGCGCCCTCGGGCGGTTGATCGGGGTTGCCGAAATCGGCGGCGCGCGCTGCGGCAGCCGACATCGCGCCGACGGCTGCTGTTGCGAGGATGTTGCGTCTCGATAGCATCTGTTCCTCCTAGGCTTTCACAGTATTGACGATAGGCGTCGTTGGTCAGTATTACGGAGAGTAAGTTAAGCAATCAGAGTAGAACGCTGAATCACATCGAGGTTGGTTCTCGCGATCTGTTGGTATGGACGGCCCAAACCAAAGTTTAATAAAGAGTCGGCCACATATGCGTGCGAGCAGTACCGACCATGATGGTGTCGGCCATTGGCGTACATTGAGCGAGGCTGAGCTGGGCGTCGACGTACCCCTGGTCGGCGGCCTTGCCCGACCACGCGACGGCCTGCGCGTTCGGCCTGCGGCACGCCTTGGCCGCTAGCGTACGTCAACCCGAGGGACGACGCTCCGAGATCGCCCCAAAAAGCCGAAACTTTGGGGCATTTGCCTTAGCCCGGGAAGTAAGGACCATCAACAAATCGAGCCAAATCCCGCTTGCGGATTCGCGGAGAACGAAAGTCCAGAAACACGAGATGTGCCTTGAAAAGCAGGCCGGTGTCCCGGCAAAGCCGGGAAGGACATGACGCTGGCTGCCTACGCCTGGCCCTGGCGCAGCCCTCCAACCGCGCTGCATCGTCTAGCGTATGCGCGGAACTTCGCGCAGAAGTCCAAGGCAGGATAGCTACCCGTTCCTTCTCTCGGCCCAAAAGCGGAGGTCGACGCCGACCGGACCTGGCTTCCGACGCGCGATCTTCGTCTCAATCCAGATCGATCAATGCCCGCCGGCCGGCGCCGAGCCCCGAACCTTGAAGTCTTCGGCCGAAACGCTCTCCGGCTTTTTCATGAAGACCACAACGGACCAGATTTTCCTGGTCTGTCGATCGGCTCGGGCCGATCGACTTGCGAACCGGGATCGAGATGCTCCTCGCGGACGCGACGCGGACAGGCGGTTGGAGCGCCTCACGCGACGGCGGGATCGGCAGCCGCACTCGCATTAGGGGGGCGTCGCCCGCTCCGCCGAACGCCTGCATCTCAGCCAGCCGGCCACGAGCCACGCGTTGAGCCGGTTGCGCCCATCGGTTGAAAGCCCAGTTGTTGGCCCGCACCCCAGCGGGCATGACCCCGACCCCGCACGCAGAGCAGTTGGCGGGACCGGTGCGCCGCGCTCTGGACGAACTTCAGCTTGCGCTGGCGCCGGATGTCTTTTCGCCGGCGACCGCAGAGCGCAGCTTCGTCGTCGCGCTCGACGCGCCGGTCGTCAGCGAATGTCTCAAGCAAGCACCGCGCATTCGCTTGTCGCTACGGCCTGTCCGCCATCAGCGCCTTTGAGACGGCGCGCGGTTTTCACCTAGGGAGGATTTCTGGATCATCGTAGCCGCAAGGAGCGAAGATGAGACAGAAATCCTGGCCGGAAAAGCAGCCGGCGGAAGACGCGATCAGGGACATTCGGCGCGCAACCCGTCGACACTTTTCAGCTGAAGAGAAGATCCGC
>DATHPL010000113.1:0-1968 GCA_035483915.1 Bradyrhizobium sp. | reverse complement strand
GCCCGGATGACTTTCCCCGAAAAAGGCGGAAGCCGGCCCGCAAGCAGCTTGACCAGCGTCGATTTGCCGTTGCCGTTGGCCCCCAACAGCGCAATACGATCATCGGTGTCGATCCGCAGCGTCACGCGGTTGAGGATCGGCTTGTTCGGGTCGTACCCCACCGAGACGTCATCGACGGCGATGATCGGCGGAGACAGCATTTTTTCAGGATCCGGGAACGCGATCTCGCGCACGTCCTGCGTGACTAGCGCCGTTACCGGCTTCATTCGCTCCAACATCTTGACGCGGGACTGGGCCTGACGGGCTTTCGAGGCCTTGGCCTTGAAGCGGTCGACGAAGGCCTGCAGACGCTTGCGTTCGTCGGCCTGCCGCTTGGCATGCTTGGCATCCAGGAGTTCGCGCGTGGCGCGCTGTTCCTCGAATGAGGAATAGCTGCCCTTGTAGAGCGAAAGCTTGCCGCGATCGAGGTGCAGGATCTGGTCCACCGAGGTCTCAAGCAGATCGCGGTCGTGGCTGATGACGATGACGGTGCGCGGATAGTTGGCGAGATGATCTTCGAGCCATAGCGTGCCTTCGAGGTCGAGGTAATTCGTGGGCTCGTCCAGCAACAGCAGGTCGGGCGCCGCAAACAGCGTGGCGGCAAGTGCCACGCGCATCCGCCAGCCGCCGGAGAATTCCGAACAGGGCCTGTTCTGGTCTTCGGAAGAAAATCCGAGGCCGCTGAGGATAGCCGCCGCGCGGGCCGGCGCCGAATGCGCCTCGATATCCACGAGCCGGGTTTGGATTTCGGCGATGCGGGTGGGATCGCTCGCAACCTCCGCCTCGCGTATCAGCGTCTCGCGCTCGCGATCGGCTTTCAGTACGACCTCAATCAGCTTTTCCGGGCCGTTCGGCGCCTCCTGCGCAAGGCTGCCGATCTGCCAGCGCGGCGGTATGGCGATGGTGCCGGATTCGGTTGGCAGGTCACCACGAATGGCATGAAACAGCGTCGACTTGCCGACGCCGTTGCGGCCGACGAAGCCCACGCGCGCGCCGGGTACAATTTGCACCGAGCTTTGGTCGATCAGAAGCCGCCCGGCGATCCGGACCGAGATATCGTTGATGGAGAGCATGCGGGCTTTTCACCGCAGCCGTTCCAAAACGCAACCCGTATATTGATCAGGCAACTTGGAAAGATCCGCCAATGCTTCCTGCGCGCCGCCTTGATCGGCTTCCTAGTGCGATTTCTGGCCGTCAGCCTCGTCGCGCCTTCGCAATTCATCGACGAGATGCTGAAGATAGGGCGAAATTCCTGAATCTGGGCGCAGCGTCTGCTGGAGGCGCTCACCCACGGCGTCGCAGATCGATCGGCTGGACCTCTGATCGAGCAGTTCGGTGTCGTCTGCGTTTAGACTTTTCATGACCAGTTCCGTGCCCTGACGATTTATTCGATCAGGTGACGGCATACCAAGTCTCTGGGCCGGAATTGGTTTCCGGTAGCGGGCGGGTTCTTGGCTGTTTTGGCTAATTTTATATAAATTATCTACATCGCCGGAAGGGAACACGGGAGGCCCCGACTGAGGGAAGCCGGGGCCTCTCGAACGCTGGCTCGAACGTTGGTCCTGTACGCTGGTCCTGCGCGAGACTCAGGAGCAGCGGTTGATCAGCCGCCAGCGAGGTCCGAAGGGAGTGGGGACCAGTCGCCGCACATAGCAGCCGCCATATCCGTCGTTGTAGCCATAGCCATAATAGACGGGGCCGCCGACAAAGAAGCGCGGGCCGCCGAAGCCGTGATGCCATCCGCCATGCGGGCCGACCCAGGCCGAGGCGGAAGTGGGTGCCAGCGCAGCCGCGCCGAGTGAAACCGTGGCAATTAAAGCGAGCGAAAGTTTGCGTAACATCGTCGTCTCCTCAAGCTTAGGCGCCCGAAAGCGCCGTCGGTGAAAAGCACTTTTCCCTGAACGTCTTTTCGAAACGAAAGCGGCGTCC
>DATHPL010000112.1:0-2495 GCA_035483915.1 Bradyrhizobium sp. | reverse complement strand
CGCCAATATTGCGGCGGGGCATATACCTCGCCACCGAGTTGGGCGGCGGCGTGCCAGGCCCAGCGCGGATCGTAGAGCATGCCGCGGGCGAGCGCGACCATATCGGCCTTGCCGGAAGCGATGATTTCTTCGGCGTGGCTCGCTTCGGTGATCAGTCCGACGGCCATCGTGGTCACGCCGGTGGCCTCCTTGATCGCCTGCGCAAACGGCAGCTGATAGCCGGGCGACAACGGAATTTTCTGCAGCGGCGATATCCCGCCGGAGGAGACGTCGATCCAATCGACGCCGCGTTTTTTCAACTCCTTGGCAAGCTCGATGGTCTGTTCGAGGTCCCAGCCGCCCTCGACCCAGTCGGTCGCCGAGACCTTGATGCCCACCGGCTTTTTCGACGGAAACACCGCGCGCACGGCATCGAACACTTCGAGCGGATAACGCATCCGGTTTTGCAGGGACCCGCCATATTTATCGGTGCGCTTGTTTGAGATCGGCGACAGGAACTGGTGCAGCAAATAGCCGTGCGCGCAATGCAGCTCGATGGCGTCGATACCCAGCCGGCTGGCGCGCCGCGCGGATTCGACGAAGGCCTCGCGAACGCGCTTGAGCCCCATGACATCGAGTACGAGCGGCTGCAGCTCGCCATCCTTGTGCGCCACCTCGGACGGCCCCACCGTCTGCCATCCTCCCTCGGCGAGCGGTATCTGCTGCCCCCCCTCCCAAGGCTTGTGACTCGACCCCTTGCGGCCCGCATGGGCCAGCTGAATCGCAATCGCGATCGTCGAATGCCTTCGGACCGAAGCGAGAACCGGCCGCAGCGCCGATTCGGTGGCGTCATTCCACAGACCGAGGCATCCCGGGGTGATGCGGCCGATGGCTTCGACATGGGTCGCCTCCATGCAGAACATCCCCGCGCCCGACAAAGCCAGGTTATTGATGTGGGTAAAATGCCAGTCGTTCGCCTTGCCGCCCTCTGCCGAGTATTGGCACATCGGCGCGACCATGATGCGGTTTGGAAGCGCAAGGTCACGCAGACGGATCGGAGAAAACAGGGCGCTCATAAAACGGCATCCGCCAATGGAAATAATCGTTTACAACGATCTATAATTCACTCCGATGACGGACGTCGAATGTCGAATGCGTAGAACGGGCTTCCGTAAACGCAACGGTCTTAAGGTTTGATGCCGGCGGCCTTGATCACCTCGAGATTCTCCGCAATCTCGTGCGCCACGAACGCATCCATCTGCGCCGGCGTCATCGGAAACGGCTCGACGCCCAGTTTTGTCAGGCTTTCCTGCATCGACGGCTCAGCGAGAGCCTTGGTTCCGGCATCGTGAAACCTGTCGATGATGTCGCGCGGGGTCTTTGCCGGCATGAATACGCCGAGCCAGAACACGCTTTCCGCGTTCTTCAGGCCCACTTCGGCGGGCGTCGGCACATCGGGCAATTCGGCCGCGCGCTTCGGCGTCGAGATCACGAGCGCGTGTACCCGGCCCTCCTTGATCAGCGGCAGCGCGGTGGCGAGCGGGCAAAAGTAGAAATCGATTCGCCCGCCAAGGATATCGGCGATCACCTCCGCGCCGCCGCGGTAGGGCACATGGGTGGTTTCGATTCCGGCTGCGAGACGGAATTTCTCGGCGCTGATATGCACGGCGCTGCCGACGCCGACCGAGCCGAATGCGATCGAACCGGGCCTTGCCTTGGCGTCCGCGATGAAGTCCTGCACGGTTTTCCATGGCCGCGAGACCGGCACGATCATCACATTGGCGCTCACGCCGATCATCAAGGCCGACGTCAGGTCTCTGGTGATGTCAAACGGCAGCTTGGGGTAGATCGCGGGCGAAATCGCCAATGCCGAGGATTGGGCAAGGATGCTGTAGCCGTCCGCATCCGCCTTCACGACGGCCGCGGTGCCGATTGTGCCGCCGGCGCCGGGCCGATTTTCCACGACGATTGCCTGGCCGAGTTCAGCCGCGAGCCGGTCGAACACCACGCGCGGCACCACGTCGGCGGCACTTCCCGCGCCAAAGGGGATCGTCGCCTTGATCAGGCGCGAGGGCCAGTTATCGGCGTGCGCCGCGGCAGCAAATACCACGATACCCGCCACAAAACCCCAACGCACCACACTACGCATTCGTCACTCCGGTTCCCGCTACCGCCGCCTCGAAGAGGTCGTGCACAGATTTGCGCGCCGGTGCAAGCGCGCCGGCGACATTGACAATCGGGTGGCTGCCGGATTGGCGGACCTGCGGTCGATGACGCGATAGTGATGATGGCCCACCAGGACGCAATCGGCCTCGGCGGCGGCTCACCCCACCAGCGTAAATTGCAGCAGCAAGGTGCGCTGGATCATCGAAAAGTTATCGTCGGATACCATGGTCAGCACGGTCTCGCCCTCGGCCGTGACATGGGCGTCGATGCCTTCCATGTTGTCGACCTCATTGCCGAGATCGGCCTCGAAAATCGACGGACCGTCGATCACGGCCCCCGGCGCCACCGAA
>DATHPL010000111.1:0-5849 GCA_035483915.1 Bradyrhizobium sp. | reverse complement strand
GTGTCGATCACGGCGATGCCGATGGCGCCGCCGAGGTTGCGCATCAGGTTGAAAAGCCCGCTCGCATCCGGCACCTGCGGTGGGCTCAGCGCGCCGAGTGCCAGTTGTGTGGGCGGCAACAGGCAGAACATGATAGCGATGCCGCGCAAGATTTGCGGCCATAACATCTCGTCGAAGTCGGCAACGCGGCTCTGGAAGAAGCTCAGGCCCAAGCCAACCGCAAACAGCGCAAAGCCCGCCGCCGATAACTTGCGGGGATCGAGCCGGCTTTCGAAAAAGCCTGCGACCGGCGCGCTCACGAGCTGCGCGATGCCCGTGACCAGCATGATGCCGCCGATCTCGAAGGCGTCGTGGCGGCGAACGTAAGCGAGAAACACCGGCATCAGATAGACAGACCCGTACAATCCGACGCCGAGGCAGAAGCTCAACGCGCAGCCGACCGTAAACGCACGCGCGCGCAGCGTGGTCAGTTCGACGACGGGGTGGCTGGCCTTGATGCTTCGCTTCACGAAAATCCAGCCGCTGATCAAGCTCGCGGCGAACAACGCGAGCGGTCGCGGCGACAGCCAGCCATCCTGTGGGGCCTGTTTGAGGCCGATCTCGAGTGTCGCGAGCGCAACCGCCATCAGCAGCAGCGACAGCCGGTCGAGATTCCTGAATTCGGCGAAGTTGACTTTGTCTCGCGGCAGCAGGAACGGCGTGGCGGTCGCCGCTAACAGGCCCGGCGCGACGTTGATCAGGAATAGCCAGTGCCAGGACCAGGTCTCGGTGATCCAGCCGCCGACGACAGGCCCAACCGTCGGCGCGAGCACCGCCACGATGCCGGCAAGCGTGGTCGCGAGCGGATGCAGGCGCAGCGGAAACAGCAGGAACACCGCGGAGAATACCGCCGGGATCAGCGCGCCGCCGGCAAAGCCTTGTATTATGCGAAACGAAATCAACGTCGAAAAATTGTCGGACAGCGCGCAGCCGATCGAAGCCGCCGTGAACAGGCTGATCGCGGCGACGAACATCCAGCGCAGCGTCAGCACGCGCGTCAGCCAGCCGGTGAGCGGGATCGCGATGATCTCGGCGATCAGATAGGCGGTTTGAACCCAGCTCATCGCGTCGCGCGAGATGCCGAGTGCTTCCTGAATGGCCGGCAGGGACGTCGCGACCACCTGGATGTCGAGGATCGCCATGAACATGCCGAGGCACATCAGGAGGAAGCCGAGCCAGGTTTTGAAGGTTGCGTCAGCGACAAGCGCGCTCATGGCGCATTCGGTTTCGCCGGTGATGCTCTCCGCGCGGTTCATCTGGTTTGTTGGGTTGCATCCAGCGCCTGATTTTCGGCACGGATGCGGATGAAGAGCACGACTGCATTGAGGAGCGTGAAGATCACCGCCACCGCCGGCAACTGAAGCGTCAATGGCAGCATCGCGATCTCGCCAACCACGACGGCGTAATTGGGGTGACGCAGATATCGATACGGGCCTGATGTCACCAGCGGGGCGTTCGGCAGCACGATGATGCGGGTCGTCCAGCGTGCGCCTAGCGTCGCCATCACCCAGACGCGCAAGGCCTGAAGTGCGAGATAGATGACGAGCGCTACGATATCGATCGGCTGGTCATACCCGAACGCCCACAGCGACATCAGCCACGCCGAGTGAACGGCGACCATGAGGGGATAATGGCCGGGCGCGATCTCGACCGCGCCACGCGCCATCAGCGCTTTCGTGTGAGCGCGCGACAGCAGCAACTCGCCGCCGCGCTGGGCCGTGACAAGCGCGAGGATGACCTCCGCCGCCGTCACGCCGCGTGCCGCAGCGAGACGCAACTGGCGGTGAAGCCGGGACCGAGCGCGGTGAGAAGCGAGCGCTTTGGCAATCCCTTCGCCAGCGTGCGTTCGAGGATGAACAGCACCGTCGGCGCCGACATGTTGCCGTAGTCGGCGATCACGCCGCGCTCATGCTCCAGCGTGCCCTGGTCGAGCGACAGCGCGGTCTCGATCGCGTCGATCACCTTGGCGCCGCCGGGATGGCAGATGAACCTGTCGATGTCGCCGACATCGAGCTCCATGCGGTCGAGAATTTGCGTCAGCGCGGGCTTGAGTTCGGTCGTGACGAAATCGGGGATGGTGCGGCGAAGGATCACGCCAAAGCCGAGGGGATCGACGTTCCATCCCATCACGTCGAGGGTGTCCGGCCACAGATGTTCGCCGACCGCCTCGATCAGCGTCTCGCCGCCGTCGCCTGCGCGCAGGACAAGCGCAGCCGCGCCGTCCGCGAACAGGCTGGTAGCGATGATGTTGGCCTTGGTGAGTTCGTCGAGCCGAAGCGCGAGCGTGCAGAGTTCGACCGTCACCAGCAACACGTTGGCCCCGGGACGCGCCTGCGCCAGGCGCGAGGCGATCGACAGACCCGAGGCGCCGCCGGCGCAGCCGAGCCCGAACACCGGCACGCGCGAGACGTCGGAGCGAAAGCCGATGCGGCGGGCGACGCGCGCGTCCAGGCTCGGTGTCGCGATGCCCGTCGAACAGATCGTAACGACTGTGTCGACTTCGCTTGCTTTGAGGCCGGCTGCGGCCAGCGCCTTGGTCGCGGCATCGACGAACAGCGCCTCGGCACCTTCGAGGAAGGCGGCGGTGCGTTCCGGCCAGCCGCGCTGGGTCAGATACCATTCGAACGGCTTGACGCCATAGCGTTTGATGATTCCGGTGTTGGTGAAAATGCTGGCGAAGCGTTCGTAGTCGGGAAAGCGGCTGCCGAAGAAGCCCCAGGCGACGTCCATCACGTCCTTCTGCAGGAAGGAGTGGGGAGGGACCGCGGTTGCGAGAGAGAGAAGGGCAGCAGGGGGCATCAACAGATCTTCCGTATTTGTTTCCGTCATGATGGGAACAGCGACAAGGATGGTTTATTTCGGTCGCGTCCTACTTCACGTCCCCCAAAAAGGGTCACTTAAAAGTGAGATTTTACCTCCGCTTGCTTCGGCTCTCGTGAGCGATGCGATTGTTCGGTGCGCGCCGATCGTGACTCGCGAAGCGTCAATGTTCGCGACATACCTAGAACCGACGGCGGCGAGCGGCGCGACACGAATCGAGGCTGCAAGACAATGTCGTTTTTTGAGTGACGCCGGCGGTTTGCAGCTGCCGCAAAGGACGCGATCGATCGATGCGATTAAGGCAACACGCTGCGGTAGCGGCACGAGGCTCCGGCAAAAACGGGTATTTGAGGGTAAATACTACCTCTGCGAAAGTTCCATTCGCGCCTCAACCCGACACAGCCTTGCCCGCCTGTATGTTCCTTGGCATACTTTCTCGCGCGGCGACTTCGGTTTTTTGTCGTTTGAAATTGCCGCTATAAAGGCGCGAAATGAAAAATCGCACATCTGCTTCGGAAGTCAGTGCCACGCTCGGGTTTCCTTCCAGTGAAACCGTGCAGGGTTTGAGACTTTGGAAGGCGTTCGTCAGGCTTTCGCCGTCGCAGCGTTCCGAGGTGCTTGCTCTGGTTGAGCAACTCGCTACCGATCCCGCGCCGCTTCCCGGCGGGGTGAGCGGCCGCTTCTCGACGCGCTGACAACCTTTCAAGTGGCAAGCTTTTAAGCTTAAAGTAATTGATGAGCCGGGACCGCCGATCCGAAAGCCGAGCTTTCAGGACTGCGCATTTCCGCCCGCTCTATTTCCCGCCCGACATAAAAGTCCGCTCGCCGACGAGCCGCGAAAAGCCGGCTCATAAAAAAGGCCGCCTCGAGGGCGGCCTCTTTCCAGACGGCTTTTAGAACTTATCGTTCGAACCAGAACCACTCGGCGTGCGCCCGCCGCCAGTCGGCACCGCGCTGTTCGTTGCGGCCGATCAGGATGCCGAACCGAACACAGGCTTTCCGGTCGCCCTTCTCGCACAGCTGATGGAAGCCAAGAATTTCCGCCTCCACCGCCGCGCCTTGCGCGTGGGCCGGCGACACGGCCATTCCGGCCGATCCGCCGATGCCGGCTGCGATCACAAAAGCAGTCATCAATCGCCTAAAGGTCATGGGTTCTCCTGTTGAAACAATACGCGCCCCCGTCAAAGGCTTAGATTGCCAAAGGTGAACGCAATCTGAACCTTAAGCCGGGCAGAGGCAGCGCCCGCATAGCACCGTGAGCCGTACCTTAATGTGACGGCTGTGGGGTGCGGATGCGGCAGCGTCCGTTCGCCTCGGCTGCCTAACTGTGCTAACTCCTTTCGAGCAAGCCAAAGAAAACGAGAGGGATGTTGCCGATGTCCGAACCGAAACTGGAAGTGCCGGCCGAACTGCGCGATTTGGCCGAAAAAACCATCGACCAGGCCGAGCGCGCGTTCGGCATGTTTTTCGAGGCCGCCACCAAATCCGTCGCCTCGATCCCGACACCCGGAACGGAAATATCGAAACAGGCGCTGTCGTTCACCGAGCAGAACGTGAAGGCGGCTTTCGAACACGCCCGCAAGCTCGTGCATGCAACCGACCTGCAGCAGGCCATGCAGATCCAGTCGGAATTCTTGCGGAGCCAGTTCACCAACGCCGGTGAACATATGCGGCAGATCACCGGCGAGGTGATGTCGGCCGCCAAGGACATGAAGCCGAAGTTCTAGGTTCTCGTCAGATCGACTTCAGGAAACTCTCGTCCGCCGAGCACCCGTTGCAGTGATAGGTGACGAGATTGAACGCTCCGTCCTGCGGCTCGATCGATACGAGCTTCATCTGATCGCTGCATTTGATGCAGGCCATCTCGATGGTGGTTTGAGAGCGCGTACAGGTAGGCGTGGGTCGGGGAAGGTCCAGCATTGCAACCCTTCTCTTCGTTTCCAGCTTCCTCGTTTTTTCTCTCTGTTCCTCAACTTGTTAGTGGCAACTCACGCAACGCGGATCCAATTGACGAGATCATGTACGATTCTTGACGCAAGTGAAAGAACGCGGCCGGTGGCCGGGTTCCATACGGGTTCCACGCCGCTATAGGTGGCAACGACCAATCCATAAATCGCTTGGCCGGCTTCAGCTCCTATGGATAGGGGCCCGGTCCCATCTTGGCGATCAGCGGATTATCGGTCTGCACCGGCGACAGATCGCTGCTTGAAGATCTGCCCAGAAACTTCTCCAGCGTCGACTGAATTTGCTCCCGCGCGTCTTCCGGGCCGCGGTCGCTCATCCAGGTGTGCTGGAACGGCGTCTTGACGATGTCGATGCCCTCGGCCTTGGCCTGTTCCGGCGTCGGCAGCACGCCGGGATCGGTCTTGAAATTCGGGTCGTTCGAGCGGAACGACAGGATCTTCATCTTGTCGCTGTGCACGAAGGGAACGCGCAGGTTGTCCAGCGTAATCACCTTCGACACCAACCCGGGGTGTTCTTTCGCGGTGTACATCGCGATGTCGCCGCCGTTGGAATGGCCGACCAGGGTCAGGTGATCGTAGTTGGCGTTCGGCTCGATCTTTTTCAGCTCGTCGACGACAAAGAGAATGTTGGCCTCGCCGCGCTTGTAGACGTCGAGGCGGCCGACATAAGGCATGCCCACTTTGGTGACCAGCGGCGGATCGCTCGGCAGGTCCTGCTGAATGCTGGCCACGAGATATCCGCGCGCCGCCAGCACGTTCTCCAGGAAGGAGTATTCGGTGTTCTTCACTGTGTTGCCGTTACTGATGAGCGCAACCGGCAACGTCCGGGTGCCTTCGCTCGCCTGCATCTCGTAGTCGCGGCGCACGGCGAGGTCGACCGACACCGGCCGCTGCCGTGTCGCATCGAACAGATCGAGTGTCTGATGCCGGATGGCCCATTTGCTGCCGGCGACGTAAACCCCGCCGATGACCGCGCAGATGCAGGCCAGAATGACCAAGCCCCGTTTCATTGTCTTATCCCTCTCC
>DATHPL010000110.1:0-2616 GCA_035483915.1 Bradyrhizobium sp. | reverse complement strand
ACGGTGCCATCAAACCGACGAATTAGGACGGCTGAACCGTTGGTCCAGGATCCCGATCCGAAGCGCAGTGCGCAACACGGTCGGGATCGCCAAGGACGGGTTACTTTGACCTGCCTTCCTACGCGAACGGCGGATTACGGCACAGCGCCTCAGAACTGAAAGACCGTCTGTTCCGGCGGGAGGCTGTCCGCGCGTTCGAAGATGCGTACGCGTCATGAGGCGAGCACGGTAATTGTTCTCGGAATGGGGTGGATAGCGCAGCTCAGCTTATTGACGTCGGCGGCGCTGGATGTAGGGCTTTGCTCTGCAAGCTCCATGACGAGGCCGCCGGATGTCGACTGAATCCCAATTACGCGAGAAGCTGCGGAAGATCGAGGCGCTTTTCGCCGGCGCCGGAACGACCGGCGAACGATTGGCGGCGGAGGCTGCGCTGGAACGGGTGCGGGCGCGTCTCACCGAACTCGGTCATAAGGATTCGCCGGTCGAGATGCAATTCTCGATGCCCGACCAATGGTCGCGCCATCTATTTCTCGCACTATGCCGGCGTTACGGGTTGAGCCCCTATCGTCTTCATCGGCAACGGCGCAACACTGTCATGGTCCGGGCGCCGCGGGGCTTCGTCGATCAGGTTCTTTGGCCCGAGTTCGGCGAGCTTGATCGCGCCTTGCAGGCCTATCTTCATGAAGTAACACTGCGCGTCATCCGCGATGAAGTGTTTGCCGACGCCAGCGAAGCGCAGGAGGTTCCCGAGGCGCTGCCGCCAAACTGATGGGCCCTCCCGGCGCTCAGGCCGCCGCTTTCACGATAGTGACTTGACGCGCTGCCTTCCAGCGCCACGGCAGGAGTTCTTCGAGCTGGTTGATCTTGGTGCGCCCGGAGACGATGCGTTCGAGCACGTCGGTTAGATATTCTTGCGGATCGATACCAATGAGTTTTGCGCTGTTGATGAGCGACGCGATGATCGCCCATGTCCGGCCACCTTCATCGCTGCCTGCGAATAAATAGTTGCGCCTGCCAAGCGCGATCGGCCTCATCGTTCGCTCCACGGTATTGGAGTCGATCTCGATGCGTCCGTCTCTCAAAAAGCGCGTCAGTCCCTCCCAATGGGAGAGCGCGTAGCGGATTGCCTCGGCAAGGCCGGATTTCTGGGACACCTCCCCGAGCCGCGCGTCGAGCCAGAGCTTGAAGTCTTCCATCAGCGGCTTTGTCTCGGCCTGCCGCACGGCGCACCGGATGTCCGCCGACTTGCCGCGAATACGATCTTCGATGGCGTAGAACTCGCCGATGCGGCGTACCGCCTCGGCCGCGATCGGCGATCCGGTCGCGACATGGACGTCATAGAACTTGCGACGCGAATGGGCGAAGCAAAATGCAAACGTCACGGGGCCGCCCGGGCGCGCCGGATCGAGCAGGCCATTGTAGCCAGCGTAACCATCGACCTGCAGAATGCCGTTGAACCCCGCGAACAGGTCCGTCGCGCGCTCGCCCTTGCGATCTTCGGCGAACACATACACCACCGCCGGCGGCGCCGGGCCGCCCCATGGCCGGTCATCCATGGCGGCCACCCATAACCGGCACGTCTTGGTCTTGCCTCGGCCCGGGTCGAGCACCGGAAGCGGCGTCTCGTCGGCGAAGAGCTTCGGATAGGACAGGATTGTATCGAGAAGCACCTCGTGCAGCGGCTTGAGCCACCAAGCCAAGCGGCCCATCCACAGCGCCAATGTCGCGCGGTCGAGATCGATGCCCTGGCTGGTGAGCATCTGCTCCTGGCGGTAGAGCGGGACCTGGTAGCCGTATTTCATGGTCGCAACATGCGCCAGCAGGGCTTCCGTCGCCATGCCCCCGTCGATCGGCTGGGCGGGTGCCGGCGCCTGTACGACCGCGCTCTCACAGCCGCGGCAACCATACCGCGGACGCACCATTCGCTTGACCTGGTATTGCACCGGCACGACGTCTAACATTTCCTTGACGGTCTCGCCGATCTTGTGAAGCGACCCGCCGCAGCACGGGCAGATCTTGCTCTCCACATCAATCACGATATCCACGCGCGGCAGATGGACCGGCAGCATGCCGCGATTGCGGTTGGGACGCGGCCGCACCGGTTTGTCGGGTGCGCCAGCTTTCGTATCGTTTCCGGCGCCGTCGGCAGCCGCATTCTCATTCGCCGCGCCCGCGACGATCGAAGCTTCATTTCCGGACAACAGCAATTGCAATTGATCCGCGTCCATCTTCTCCGATCGACGGCCAAACAGTGCGCGCTTGTATTGCGACAGGATCAGCAGAAGCTTCTCGTTCTCCTGCAATGCGGCGTCACGTTGGACGATGGCGACGTTGCGCTCGTCGGCGAGCGCGACCTTTTCCGCCGAGACCTTCGCGATGATCGACGTCGTTTCGATGAGCTTCTGCTTGAGAAGCAGCGGATCGGACGGCAAATCATCGAAGCGAATCATGCTCAAATGGCTACTCAAAAATCGCGTGAATCGCCAGCAAATTCGCGATTTTTATCCAGCTCGCAACGGTCGGTCCACAGCGCGTGGAGCCACTTTCCTCCAGTCCAAACCGTCAAGAAGAACCGAGAGCTGCGAAGCAGTCAACGTGATCACGCCGTCCTGAATC
>DATHPL010000109.1:0-3920 GCA_035483915.1 Bradyrhizobium sp. | reverse complement strand
TGCCCTACGCCATACCCGATGAATTGAGGGGTGGCATGAATCTCGGCTTCATGTTCCTGCCGATCTATCGCGGCTGGGTCGTGGTGTTCTCGCTCGTCGTGTGCTTCGCGACCTGGTACCTGATCGAGCGAACGCGGCTTGGCGCCTATTTGCGGGCGGCCACGGAAAACCCGACGCTGGTGCGCGCCTTCGGCATCAATGTGCCGCGGATGATCACACTGACCTATGGCCTCGGCGTCGGTCTGGCGGCGCTCGCGGGTGTGTTGTCGGCGCCGATCAATCAGGTCCGGCCGCTGATGGGCGAGAACATCATCATCGTGGTGTTCGCGGTGGTGGTGATCGGCGGTATGGGATCGATCATGGGGTCGATCATTACCGGTTTTGCGTTGGGCTTGATCGAAGGCTTGACCAAGTACTTCTATCCGGAAGCCTCCAACACCGTGGTATTCGTTCTGATGGTGCTGGTGTTGCTGGTGAAACCAACGGGATTGACGGGACGGGCGGCCTAACATGACGGCGATGACCGACGACACCTTACCGGTGACCCCGCGCACGATCCGCGACGAGATGATCGCGTTCGCGATCATGACCGTGCTTTTGTTGGTGGTGCCGCTGACCGGCCTCTATCCTTTCTTCGTGATGCAGGGGCTATGTTTTGCGCTGCTGGCCTGCGCCTTCAATCTCCTGATCGGCTATGGCGGCCTGCTGTCATTCGGCCATGCGATGTTCTTGGGGACCGGAGGCTATGTCACCGCCCACGCCGTTAAGGTGTGGGGCGTGCCGCCAGAGCTTGGCATTCTCATCGGCATAGCGGCGTCGGCGGGGCTCGGCATCATCACCGGCGTTGTTGCGATCCGGCGTCAGGGCATCTATTTCGCCATGATCACGCTGGCGCTGTCGCAGCTCATGTACTTCATTTATCTGCAAGCGCCGTTCACCCATGGCGAGGACGGCATCCAGGGTATCCCGCAGGGCCATCTGCTCGGGATCTTTGATCTTTCCAAGCCGACGGTGCTTTATTACGTCATCGTCGCAGGCTTCCTGTTCGGCTTCCTGGTGATCTTTCGCGCCATCAACTCGCCGTTTGGCGAGGTGCTGAAATCGATCCGCGAGAACGAGCAGCGCGCCATTTCGCTGGGCTACAAGACCGACCACTATAAATTGTTGGCCTTCATCCTGTCGGGAACGCTGGCGGGATTTGCAGGCTCGCTGAAGGTGTTCGTGGTCCAGAACGCCTCGCTGTCGGATGTCGAGGTCGGGATGTCCGGCCTGATCGTGTTGATGACCCTGGTCGGCGGGCTCGGCACGGTATTCGGCCCGGTCATCGGCGCGTTCATCATCGTCGCCACCCAGCAATATCTCGCCGGATTTGGCTCCTGGGTGACCGTGATCCAGGGGTCGATTTTCGTGGCCTGCGTGCTGACGTTCCGCCGCGGGATCGTCGGTGAAATTGCCCATTTGTTCCGCCGCTCGCTCTAGAGGGCGAGGGTTCGTACCGGCTATCCCGGCCCACAAAGCCGTGGAGAGGTCCGATTCCGGGAGCCGGTCGGTATGCGGCACCATCTGAATTGGTCTATGACAGTATTGTGACGGGCCTCTCGGGCCGGCCTTTGTACTGTTTTGGATATAGCCATGCTGCGTTGGTTTCGCGCTTTCCTGCCGAAGGAAGAGCGGTTTTTTGAACTCTTTGCCAGGCATTCCCAGACCGTGCAGCAGGGCGCGCTCGCGCTGCAAGGCATGCTTCAGGGCGGTGAGGAAACGCCGGTTTTCTGCCAGCGGGTCAATCAGTTTGAAAACGATGCCGACAACATCACGCGCGAGGTGCTCACCGCGGTGCGGCGAACGTTTATCACGCCGTTCGATCGGGGTGACATCAAGAACCTGATCACCGCGATGGACGACGCCATCGACCAGATGCAGCAAACGGCAAAGGCCGTGATGTTGTTCGAGGTTCGCACCTTCGAGCCTCCGATGCGCGAGATGGGGACGCTTCTGGTCGATTGCGCGAACCTTGTCAGCCGCGCGTTGCCGTTGCTGCAATCGATCGGCAGCAACGTGTCATTGCTGACGACGATCACCGAAGAGTTGACCAAGCTCGAGGGCCGCGTCGACGACCTCCAGGATATCGGGCTGAAGGAGCTCTTCCTCAAGCACCGCGACGCCAATGCGATGGACTTCATCGTCGGTGCGGAAATCTACGATCATCTGGAGAAGGTGGCCGATCGTTTCGACGACGTAGCCAATGAGATCAACAGCATCGTGATCGAGCAGGTATAAGAGGTGGATGCCGCGCTTGGTTTTCCGGTTCTGGTCGGGTTGATCGCGGTTGCGTTGCTGTTCGACTTTCTCAACGGACTGCACGACGCCGCCAATTCGATTGCGACGATCGTATCGACCCGGGTGCTGCGGCCGCAATACGCCGTGTTCTGGGCTGCGTTTTTCAACTTCGTGGCTTTCCTGGTGTTCGGACTGAATGTCGCGCAGACCATCGGCACCGGCATCATCGAGCCCAGCATCATCGATGTATCGGTTATTTTTGCCGCCCTTGTCGGCGCCATTGTCTGGAATCTGATCACCTGGGCGCTGGGCATTCCGTCTTCAAGCTCGCATGCGCTGATCGGCGGGCTGGTCGGCGGCGGCATGGCAAAGGCCGGGTTTTCGGCCGCGGTCTGGGGCGGGCTATCCAAAACGCTGCTGGCAATCGTATTGTCGCCGCTGATCGGGTTCTTGCTGGCGCTTGCACTGGTCGCGATCGTGTCGTGGATCGCGGTTCGTTCGACCCCGTTTGCGGTCGACCGGGCTTTTCGGATTTTGCAGTTTGCCTCGGCCTCCCTCTATTCGCTCGGCCATGGCGGCAATGATGCTCAGAAGACCATGGGCATCATCGCCGTGCTGTTGTTCTCGCAAGGACAACTCGGGAGCGAATTTTACGTCCCGTTCTGGGTGGTGCTGGCGTGCCAGGCGGCAATGGCCATGGGCACGCTGATGGGCGGCTGGCGGATCGTTCGCACCATGGGTTTAAGGATTACCAAATTGACGCCGATGCAGGGATTCTGCGCCGAAACCGGTGGCGCCATCACGCTGTTCCTGGCGACCTTTCTGGGGGTGCCGGTATCGACGACCCATACCATTACAGGCGCCATCGTCGGCGTCGGCGCCGCGCGGCGGGTCTCGGCGGTGCGCTGGAACGTGGCCAGCTCGATCGTCTATGCCTGGGTGATTACCATCCCGGCGGCTGCCGGCGTCGCGGCCGCAGCCTACTGGCTCGTCAAATTGCTGGGTTAATCGGACAGCTTCGGTTGGAGCCGGTCCGTGTCATCCCTATATACGCATACGCGCGGACCCTCCTTGATCCGGTCCGATTTCCCTGCCAAACGCTTGGCCCAATGTCCGATCTTGCTCTCAGCACTGATTCCTCACCCCCGTCGCCGCTCGCGAGCGAAGTGGCGCGCCGGCGCACCTTTGCGATCATTTCCCACCCCGATGCCGGCAAGACCACGCTGACGGAAAAGCTTCTGTTGTTCGGCGGCGCGATCAATCTGGCAGGACAGGTCAAGGCCAAGGGCGAACGGCGCAATACCCGTTCCGACTGGATGAAGATTGAGCGCGAGCGCGGGATTTCCGTGGTCACCTCGGTGATGACCTTCGAATTCGATGGTCTCGTTTTCAACCTTCTGGATACGCCGGGCCACGAGGATTTTTCCGAAGACACTTATCGCACGCTGACCGCGGTCGATTCCGCGGTGATGGTGATTGACGCCGCCAAGGGTATCGAAGCACGCACGCGCAAGCTGTTTGAGGTGTGCCGTCTTCGCGACATTCCGATCATCACCTTCATCAACAAGATGGACCGCGAGAGTCGCGACACGTTCGACCTTCTGGACGAGATCGAAAAGACGCTGGCACTCGACACCACGCCG
>DATHPL010000108.1:0-1599 GCA_035483915.1 Bradyrhizobium sp. | reverse complement strand
ATCAGTTTGGTAGATACGAAGGGGGTGGATGTACCGAATATGCCTGCCGCGAGCGCAAACGCTATCGAGAAACAGGTGGTACGGACATGTGCCGGCACGATCTCGACCAGGCACCCCAGCATCGTGCCGCTGTAGACGCCGAAGTAGAAGGAGAACATCATCTGGACGGCCAGCAGCTTTCCGAGCGTGGGCCCTGCCGCGAGCCAGGAGAGCGCAGGGTAGGCCGTCACGAACGCCAGGCCTGCAATCGTCACCAGCACGGGCTTGCGGCCGATCCGGTCCGACAGCGCGCCGCCGACCGGATTCCAGATGAAGTTCGTGACCGCGACCAAAAGAGTCACAAGCAATGTCCCGGTCGGTGAGAGGTTGAGCTGCTTGCCGAAACCGGGTGCATACACCGTGATGAAATAAAACGTCGTCGTGGTCAGCACGGCAATCATCATGCCGAGAATGACAATGCGCCAGTTCGCGATCGCCGAGGCGAACACCTCGTTCGCGGTCGGATGTTTCTTCATGGCGAGGAATTCTGGCGTTTCCTCAAGCGATCGCCGCAACATGAAAATGACGGGGATGATGATGCAGCCGATAAAGAACGGGATGCGCCATTTGGCGATTCCACCGATGGAATCCAGGAAGGTGTCGGCGGGAATGCTTTCTCGCAGGATAAAGCCGATGACCGCCGCGACGAAGATCGCGACCTGTTGGCTGGAAGACTGGAACGAGGTGTAGAAACCGCGGTTGCCCGGCGTTGCTATCTCGGAAAGATATACCGACACACCGCCGAGTTCGACGCCGGCGGAGAACCCCTGTATCAGCCGGCCGATCAGCACAATGACCGTTGCGGCGATGCCGATGGATGCGTAGGACGGGCAGAAGGCGATCACCACGGTGCCAAGCGCCATCAGCGCGAGCGTAACGATCAGCCCCTGGCGGCGGCCGATACGGTCGATATAGGCACCCAATACGATCGCGCCGACCGGGCGCATCAGGGCGCCGAGCCAGAACACACCATATGCATTGAGCAAGGCCGCGGTATCGTCCGCGGCGGGGAAAAACGCTTTCGCGATATCCTGCGCGTAAAAGCCGAACAGGAAGAAGTCGAACTGTTCGAGGAAATTGCCGCTGGTCGCCCGGAGAATAGCGCCGACCCGCGATTTGAGTTGGGGCGGGGGCGAACTGGACGCTTGCGACATATCAACCTCTCCCTGGGTCTCCGTATCCCTGCGCCGGATTGGCGCCATCTTCGGAGACGTTCGTTTATTTTGTCGGGACAATCTGCCACGTTGCAGTCACCTGACCAACCGTAAATCAGGCGATTTTCAAGCCGCCCTGGACCGAGGCCAGAAGCCACTGCCGAAACGCGGACAGTTTGGGCGATTCGGCGCGCGCCTGCGGCGAAACTAGATAGAAGCCGGCGTCGGCCGGCAGCGCCATCTTGAACGGCACCACGAGCCGGCCCTTGGCGATATCGCCTTCCACATAGGTGGTCCGGCCGAGCGCAACGCCGAGCCCGTCGATGGCGGCCTGCACGGTCATCAGGATCAGGTCGAAGCTCAAGCCGCGCTGTTTCGAGATATCCGATGGCTGGCCGGCGGCGGT
>DATHPL010000107.1:0-3108 GCA_035483915.1 Bradyrhizobium sp. | reverse complement strand
AGAAGGCGCGAACAGAAAGGCCATCAGACCGACCGCCGTGAGAATGATGAAGCCCCAGACGGCGCCAAGGAACGTCACGCGAGAGGCCCTGAGGATATTCCCTGCCCCGATGTTCTGGCTGACCAACGTGGACACCGCCATCGACAGCCCCATCGCAGGAATGACGATGAACTGCAGGATGTTCGAGCCGATACCGTAGGCGGCGAGCGTCACGGTCCCGAAGCCTGTCACCAGGAACGTCATCAGCAACGGCCCGAGCCCGCGCGTCGAAAGCTCGATCGAACCCGGCAGCCCCAATAAAAAAGCGCGCTTGATATATTGCGGGTCGGGCCGGAAATCCCGCCATCCAAGCTGGATGCCGTGCCGCCCCCGCAGGAAGATGACCATGCCGAGCACGGCGGCAAGCCCTTGCGTTGCCAGCGTTGCGAGAGCGGCCCCCATCACGCCCTGGCCGGGAATCCATCCCCACCCGAAAATAAACAACGGATCGAGCAGAAAATTCAGGATCACCGTGCCGAGAACAATGATCAGCGGCATCCTCGTCTCGCCGACCCCGCGCATCAGCGCCTGGAACATTCCGTACAGGAAGACGAAGATGATGCCGATGAACGAGATGCGCATGAAACCGAGCGCACCCTGATAGACATCAGGGGCCACTCCGATCAGCTTGAGCAGGTAAGGCGAGAGCACATAGCCTGCCACGCCCATGAACACCGACGTGATGGCGACCATCAGCATGGTTTGAGCGGCAACATGATTGACCATGTCCTGCCGCCCGGCGCCCATGTATTGAGCCGACAGGGTTGCGCCGGCGATCGCAAGGCCGGCCCCCAACGCGATCACGAGGAACGTGACGGGGAAACTGACGGCAACAGCAGCCACCGCTGGGCCACCCAATCGCCCGACCCAAAACGCATCGGTCAGTTGATATCCGGTCTGCAGCACGTTGCCGAGAATGATGGGAACCGCTAGCCGAAGCAGCGCTGACCCGATCGGTCCCTCGAGAAACAACTGCCTTCGGTTTTCCGGCGTACGGCTCAAGAAGCCCTCGTTATTTTGGTTGATATGGTGAGAGATGAAATGACTGCTCAGTTCGGCCCGCATGGATGCGGGCCGGCGAACGCGCCAGCGCCGGGCAACACGCTATTGCCGCGCGCGCCGCGTTGCGGCTTCATGTTAAGAATATCGGATTCGCCATGCCGCCCTTCATCCTTACTCCTATGAACATTTAAGCAGACCATACTATGGACCCGCCTGATGGCACCAATTCCGGGGCAAAAACGCGCGCGCCGGCGCCTTCGTCGCCGCAGGGAATTGCGGCTGATCTGATTGCCGTGCTGGCAGCCGTCACCTCAGGCGAGCCTCGTATTTTAACGATTCAGGATGGGCGCGCCCTTCCCTCCGGCCCGTTTGAACTCGCCCATCGTTCGCTGCAATCGGGACTGCGTGCCTGGGTCGAGCGGCAGACGCGGCTGCCACTCGGTTATATCGAACAGCTCTACACCTTTGCCGATCGTGACCGCGCCGGTGCGGCCGCGCAGCACGTCATCTCGATCAGCTATCTTGGCCTGACGCGAGAGCAACCGGCACTGGGCGTGAACGAGGCAAGCTGGCGCGGTTGGTATGATTATTTCCCATGGGAGGACCATCGCCTCGGGCCACCCGCACTTATTCAGGAAGCTCTGCAGCCGAGATTCAAAGCCTGGGCATCCGCCGCATCCGATCGGGCGGCGCAACGCCTTCGCCGGCAGCGCACCGCGATGCTTTTCGGCTTCGAAGAGCACGTCTGGAACGAAGAACTGGTTCTGCAGCGCTACGAGCTCTTGTACGAGGCGGGACTGATCCCGGAGGCGATGCGCGCAAATTCTTCGCCATCCAAGTCAGGCGATGCCATGTCGGACATGCCCGGGCAAGCCATGGTCCTTGACCATCGCCGGATTCTGGCGACCGGCATTGCCCGGCTCAGGGCCAAGATCAAATACCACCCCGTGGTGTTCGAATTGATGCCGGATGAATTCACCCTGCTGCAATTGCAACGCTGCGTCGAAGCCCTGGCCGGAAAGCCGGTGCACAAGCCGAACTTTCGCCGCTTGATCGAGCAGCAGGAATTAATCGAGGAGACCGGCGAAATGAGTCAGGACACTGGCGGGCGTCCGGCCAAACTGTTCCGGTTCCGCGGCGCCGTGTTTGCGCAACGCGCCATTGCCGGAACCAAACTTCCGATTTCCGGGGCTTGACAAGACTTATACTCAACTACAGTATATTATATGCTCTGTTGGAGTATAAGATATGCTGCCGAGTTCAGAACTGCGGCCTTCGGAACGTTTCTACCCGAAAGTACAACATGCGATCCCGGCGATCGAATGGCCCGCCTTCGCCGACGATATCGACGCCATCGTCGCGCTGAAGAAAAGCCGCAACGCGGTCATCCTTGCCCACAATTATCAGACCCCGGAAATTTTCCACTGCGTGGCCGACATTGTCGGCGACAGCCTTGCGCTCGCCCGCGAGGCCATGGATGTCGAGGCCGACGTCATCGTGCTCGCCGGCGTTCACTTCATGGCCGAAACGGCCAAATTACTGAATCCGTCAAAGACCGTCTTGATTCCCGACCGCAGCGCCGGCTGCTCGCTGGCGGATTCCATCACGCCCGAGGACGTCCGGCTGCTGCGGCAAAACTATCCCGGCGTCCCGATCGTCACTTACGTCAACACCTCGGCTGCGGTGAAAGCGGAATCCGATATCTGCTGCACCTCGGGCAACGCCAAAGCGGTTATCGAGTCGCTCGGCGTCGACCGCGTGATCATGCTGCCGGACGAATACCTGGCCAAAAACGTTGCTGCCGAGACGAAGGTCAAGGTGATCACCTGGACCGGTCATTGCGAGGTGCATGAACGCTTCAGCGCGCAAGAAGTGCGACAACTGCGCGAGGACTATCCCGGTGTCGTCGTGCTGGCACACCTGGAATGCCCGCCGGACGTCGTCGCGGAGGCCGATTTTGCCGGCTCGACGGCCGCCATGTCTTCCTACGTCGCAGTCAAACGACCCGCGCGCGTCGTGCTTCTGACCGAATGCTCCATGAGCGACAATGTCGCGATCCAGTACCCG
>DATHPL010000106.1:0-4229 GCA_035483915.1 Bradyrhizobium sp. | reverse complement strand
ACGGCACTCCGGCATAGCGATAGGCGACGGCGCGAAGCGCCTGGAACGCCTGTTCGAGTCGTTGGGCTGCCGGACGCGCAGCTTCGCCAGCGGCTGCGAGATCAAGCGTCACCGTCGTCAACGAGTTCGTGAGCCGGGCGCCGCTGGCGTTCATCGCCTGGAGCGCCGCCTGGCGCTTCTTGATTTCCTCATCGAGCTTGTTGAACGCGGCATGGTAATTGGCGAGGCCGGTGCGCAGCATATCGCCGCGCAAACCCGCGACCTCGCTCAGCCTGTCAATGGACTTGTCGAGCGGCTCGAAAGCCGCGAGCGTTCGTGCGCGGTCCGCGGCCGAGCCGGAACGGAAATAATCGACGGCGATGGACCGCAGCAGCAGGAGATGACGGGTAAAGTCACCGACCGTGTCGGTGGCCGCCGACGCACGCTCGATGCGCGCGACGTTGTCCCGGACATCGCGAATACGAACATTATAGAAAATCGAGGTGCTTCCGATCAGCACCATCAAAAGTCCGAAACCGCCGATCAGGCGGCCATTGAGGCTGATCCGGTTTACGACAGACAGCAAAGACATTGATTTTTGCCTCATTTGCCAAACGCACGAATGGCGTCGATGTTGTCTTTGCCAAATTGCTTCTGGAATTGACCATCAAGGCTGGCGAGCGAGGCCACGAAGGCCGGCCGGTCGATATCTTCGACCACCTTCATGCCGCGGCGACGCAGCTCTTCAATGCCGCTCTTTTCGACGCGATCGATATAGGTGCGGCTGGCCCGGCTTCCGACGAGGCCGGCGGCGCGCAACGCGTCTCGATCTTCCGGCGAAAGGCGGTCGAAAACCCGCTTCGAGACAAGGAAGGCGGCCGGTGAGTAAACATGCCCGGTCAGGCACAGGTAGTGCTGAACCTTGTCGAAATTCGACGCAAGCACGGTTGCAATCGGATTTTCCTCAGCCTGGAATGCGCCGGAGGATAGGGCCGTGTAGAGTTCGGGGAAAGGCAGCGAGCCCACGGCCGCGCCGATCGCCTTGAAGCTCGCCACCATCACCTCGGACTGCGGCACGCGAAGCTTGAGGTTCTTGAGGTCTTCCGGCCGATGAACGGGGCGGTCCGCTGTCGTGAGGTGACGAAGCCCGTTCTCGCCCCAGGCGAGACCGACCAAACCCGTTGGCTCGAGCCGCGCCAGCGCCGCTTTGCCAATCTCGCCATCCAGCACGGAGCGTGCGTGAGTCAGATCGCGAAACAGGAAGGGAATATCAAAGATGCTGAGTTCGGGAGCGATCGTGGAAAATACCACCGACGATGCGAACGCCATCTCAAGCGTACCGGCGATGAGATCCTGGCACACCTCCAACTCGCCACCCGCCTCGCCTGCGGGGTACACCTCGACCCTCAGGCGGCCACCGCAATTGTGCTGGACGTAGGAAGCGAATTCCAGCGCGCCGACGCCGAACTGGGAATCCCGGGGATTGGTGATGCCTATCCGCAGTACCTGCGGCTGGATCGCCGAATAGGCGCGCTTGCTCCAAAAGCCCGAAGTCATGGCGGCCGCAGCGGCACCCGCAAGGAAATGCCGCCTTCGAATCCTGTCACGCATGTCTTTCCCCGCGAGCGAAGCAGAAATTGCCGCGATGCATAATAGATGTCGCTAGGGTAAAAAAATTGATAACGCGCCTGGAAACGCGTTGCCATGCAACCAGAAGCGCTGCCAAAAAGCTCGGCAAAGCGCCGTTGATGGAGCGGGTGAAGGGAATCGAACCCTCGTATTCAGCTTGGAAGGCTGCTGCTCTACCATTGAGCTACACCCGCGATAGAACCGATCCCCTAACATGCTCCGCGCTTGGCCTCAACCACCCTGCGCAGGCGACAAAATCGTCCGTGAAACCCGGCCCTTAACAGGCGCCGATTGCCGGCCTATATTGATGTTTCCACCAACAACGAAAGGAGGTGATCCAGTGTCTTATACCAAGCGCTGTCACCTCGCTGGGATCGCCCGCTAAGCATCTGCTTGGCATCAGGGCGCTCCTAGCGCCTGGACCAGCGAGTTTCAAGAACGGGGCGCGACGGGGTCTACCCGCCGCGCCCTTTTCTAAACCCGAGTGAACTTCACACAACAAAGGATCGTTCGATGGAAGCCGGCGCCGGGAAAATCGTCCGCATGGGCAGTCTTGAACTGCGCTTTTTCGTCGATGAGACGAACTCGGATCACATAGTGATGTTCGAGTTCATCGTGCCGCCGAATGCCCGGGTGCCGGCGCGGCATTTTCACAAGGATGTTGACGAGGCGATCTATGCGCTCGAGGGCGTGACCACGACCACACTCGGCGAACAAAGACACGAACTGTCGGCCGGGCAAACGCTGCTCGTGCCCCGCGGCGTCGTTCACATCCACGAAAACCTGTCCGACAAGACGGCGCGGTCGCTGATCGTGCTATCGCCCGGAACGATCGGGCGGCGTTATTTCGAAGAGATGGCGGTCGAGATCAACGGGCCCGGCAAACCGGACCCGGCGAAGGTCAAGGAGATCATGCTTCGGCATGGCCTCGTTCCGGCCTGACATCGCGGTCGCGACGAACGATGCCAGGGTCGGACGCACTCACTTCACGAGCGGGCATTCGCTTTCCGACAGGGGACGGAAGGCCTGATCGGCCGGCAGCGTCGCCAACACCTTGTCATAGTCCCAGGGATATTTCGATTCCGCCGGGGTCTTGACCTGGACCAGAAGCATGTCGTGCGCCATGCGCCCGTCCTTGCGAATAGTCCCTCCCCTCGAGAAGAAATCATCGACCGGCATCTCGTGCATCTTGGCAAGAACGGCCTGGGTGTCGGACGTGCCGGCCGCCTTCACCGCTTTCAGATAATGCGACACGGCGGAGTAGACGCCGGCATGCGTCATGGTCGGCATCGCCTTTCGCCGCTCGAAAAAACGCTTCGACCAGGCGCGCGTGTCGTCATTCAGGTCCCAGTAAAAGCCTTCGATGTAGGTCAGCCCCTGGGCCATCGGCAGGCCCATGCTGTGAATGTCGGAAATATAGACCAGCGGCGCCACGATCACGTGGTTCTTTGTCAGGCCAAACTCGCCTGCCTGTTTCACCGAGTTGATGGTGTCGGAACCGGCATTGGCAAATGCGATGACCTTCGCATCCGACGCCTGGGCCTGCAGCAGGAACGAGCTGAAATCGGGATTGTTCAGGGGATGACGGACGCTTCCGACCACGGTGCCACCCGCCGCCGCGATCGCCTTTGAGGCCTCGGCCTGGAGTGAAATGCCAAGCGCATAGTCGACCGTGAGGAAGAACCAGCTCTTGTCGCCCTGCGCGACCAGCGCTTTCGCAAGACCCGCGGCATTCGAATAAGCATCGTAAACCCACTGGATGCCGTTCGGCGAGCATTGCTTGCCGGTAAGCTCGGTTGTCGCTGCCGTGGCAAAGAGCGCAATCTTGTTCTTCTCCTTCACCAACGCCTGCACGGCGAGCGCGACGCCCGAGTTCGGCATGTCGGCAATGACGTCGACACCATCGACATCGATCCAGTGGCGAACGATGGAGGTCGCGACATCAGTCTTGTGCTGATGGTCGGCGGAAACGAGTTCAATCGGCTGATTGCCGATCTTGTTTCCGGCGTCCTCGATCGCCATGCGCGCCGCTTCGACGGAGCCGAGACCTGCCTGGTCAGCGTAAGGGCCCGACATATCGCTGAGGACGCCGATCTTGATCGGCCGGTCCTGAGTTTGCGCCTGGGTCGCGACCGTTCCAAAAAGAACGCCGCAGACCAGGAACGCCAGAGCCTTGATTTGCTTCTTCTGATTTTTCATCAAACACCTTCCGTCAATACATTCACGTCACATCAATCCGCTTTCGGAATCCCGACGACGGCCTCGATCTCCACTTTCATGTCCGGTAGCGCGAGCCGGCTGACCTCGATCAGCGTGCTGGCCGGCCTCGCGGCTCCAAAGAATTCCTGCCGCACCGGGTTGATCGCGGCGCGATCGCCGATGTCGGTCAAGAACACCGTGACCTTGAGCACGTCGGCCATGGTGGCCCCGGCTGCATCGAGCACGAGCTTGAGATTGGCGAGGATCTGGCGGGTTTGGGCTGCGGCATCCGCTCCACCCACGAGTTTGCCTTTGCCGTCATGCGCTGTCAGCCCGGAGACAAACAGCATGTCTCCAAACCGCACCGCGTCCGTATAGTGGCTGAGTGGCGCAGCAAGTCCGTCGACTTTGAACTCCTGGCG
>DATHPL010000105.1:0-13972 GCA_035483915.1 Bradyrhizobium sp. | reverse complement strand
TATCAACGGCCGCGCCATCGTCATTGCAACGCTGGACAATCTGGTGAAGGGTTCGGCAGGGCAGGCGATCCAGAACATGAACCTGATGTTCGGTTGGCCTGAGGCAACGGGCCTCGAGCAGATCGCACTGTTTCCATGACGAGACGCAGCCGTGGACGATGAGACGCTGCAATTCTACCGCCGCAATGCGGAGTCCTACGCAGCGTGGGCGAAAGCGCCGTCGACGCGGCTGATCGGTTTTCTCGGGTTGCTGCCGCCCGGCGGCTCGATCCTTGAACTCGGCTGTGGCGCCGGCAACCACGCCGCTGAGATATTGGCGCGGGGTTTTAGCCTGCGCGCCACCGACGGATCGCCCGAAATGGCCGAGATCGCTTCGCGCCGGCTCAATCATCCCGTCGAGGTGATGCGGTTCGATGAGCTGGAGGAAAGCGAAGCGTTCGACGGCGTCTGGGCCAGCGCCTGCCTGTTGCACGTGCCGAAACCGGACCTCGCCGGAATCCTCGCACGCATTCATCGCGCGCTGAAAGCGGACGGCGTGTTCTATGCGAGCTTCAAGAGCGGTGAAGCCGACGGCCGGGACTCGCTTGGCCGCTACTACAATTATGTTTCAGCCGACTGGCTTCACGCGACCTATGCGGCGGCCGGGCCGTGGCAGTTGCTGAGTTCCGATACCAGCGTCATCAAAAGTTTTGACGAGACGCAGGCTTTGATGCTGCATCTCGTCATGCGCAAGGGCTGAGGCGGCTGACAATCGAGTGAGGCCGCCGGCGAGCGATCAGACAATCTTGAAGATCGCGAGCGCCAGAATGACCTGCGCGATGAAGCCGACGGTAAACGCCAGCGTGCGGAACACCGGCAGCCCCATCGTATAGACGATGAGGTGCGCCACGCGCGCCCAGAAATACACTGCGCAGGCGTAAACCGTCCATTTCGTCGAATAATCGAGTTCGGCGAGGATCAGGACCAGGGGCGCGAAAACGACGAGGTTTTCGACCGCGTTGTCGTGCGCGAACATCAGGCGGTTTGCCCATTCCGAGTGTGGTTTGGCATTGCGCGACGGATTGGCCATCGAACCGAACAGGCCCCGAACCGTGATGCGGTCGAGGATGTAGGGAATCCACAACAATCCTGTCAAAATGACCGTCAAGGTCAGCCAGAACAGCTCAGGCGTCATCAATCCAGGTGTCATCGTTTCCCCCTGCCAGATTTAAACACGTTCCCTCGGGACCACCGTCTATATACCAGTGGACCGCCACTGTTGAATGTCAAATCCATCACACTGGCAGGTAGCATTACGCCGCACGAAGACGCCGCGTTACGCTCACGCGCGGACCCGGACGTAACTGCCGGGTGCGTCCTCGATCGCTGGCAGCGCCGCCGCACCGACTTCGCGGGCCGCGACTTGCTCGGGATCGATCGCCTCCAGCCATTGCCGCCAGTCAGGCCACCATGAACCCTTGTGTTCCTGCGCGCCCTTGATCCACTCGGCGAGCGTCACATCCGTGATGTTGTCGTTGGTCCAGTACTGATATTTCCCGGAAGCCGGCGGGTTGACGACGCCCGCGATATGTCCTGATCCGGACAGCACATATTTCACCGGGCCGCCGAAGAATTGCGAACCGTAGAGCACGGAATCGGCCGGCGCGATGTGGTCCTCGCGGGTGGCAAGGTTATAGACGGGCACCTTGACCTTCGTCAGGTCGAGCAGGGTATTGTCGAGCACCATGGTTCCCGACGATAGCCGGTTTTCCAGATAACAGTTGCGCAAATAATAGGAATGGTTCGCGGCCGGCATCCGTGTCGCGTCCGAATTCCAGTGCAGGAGGTCAAAGGAGGACGGCGATTTGCCCTTGAGATAATTGCTGACGACGTAGGACCAGATCAGGTCGTTCGATCGCAACATGTTGAACGCCATGGCCATCTTGGCGCCCTCGAGCACACCCGAAGCCCTCATGTCGCGTTCGATGGCCGACACCTGCTCTTCGTCGACGAACACCAGCAAATCGCCGGCATGGGTGAAATCGACCTGCGCCGCCAAAAACGTCGCCGAAGTCACGCGGACGCGGCGTTTCTCGGCCAACCATGCCAGCGTCGTTGCGAGCAGCGTGCCGCCGACGCAATAGCCCATGGTGTGGACTTTCATCTCGCCGGTGACGCGCTCGATCGCATCCATCGCCGCCAGCGGCCCTTCCTTCATGTAGTCTTCCCAGGTCTTGGCTCCGAGACTCTTGTCCGGATTGACCCAGGAAATCACGAACACCGTGACGCCCTGATCGACGCACCACTTGATGAAGGATTTGTCCGGCTTGAGATCGAGAATGTAGAACTTGTTGATCCAGGGCGGCACGATCAGGAGCGGCGTGCGCAGCACGTTTTCCGTCACGGGTGCATACTGGATCAATTGCATCAGATCGTTCTGGAAGATCACCTTGCCGGGCGTGGTCGCCATGTTGACGCCGACTTCGAGATTGGACGGATCGGACTGGCGAATCCGAAGCGTGCCGTGCCCGGCCTCGATATCCTCGGCCAGCATCTTCATGCCGCGCACGAGATTGTCGCCATTCGAGGTCAGGGTCTCGCGCAGCACCTCCGGATTGGTGAGGACGAAGTTGGACGGGGCGAGCGCGTTGGTGAGTTGCTGGACGTAAAAGGCAGCCTTCTTGCGGGTATGCGGGTCGAGGCCCTCAGCGTCGCGCACCAGATCGTTCGCCCACTGCGTCGTCAGCAGGTAAAGCTGCAAAACGAAGTCGAAGAATTGGTTCGATTTCCATTCGGGATCGGCAAACCGCTTGTCGCGCGGCGAAGGTGCGGCGACGGGCGCAACCTCTTCGCCGGCGAGGCGCCGTACCGAGTTGCCCCACAGGTCGAGATAGGCCTTGCCGATCCTGGTCTGAATGTCGGTGGCGCGATCGGGGTCCGCCAGCCAGTATTCGGCGACGGTGCTCAATGTCTTGACGAGTTCGGTGAGTTCGCTCGGCGGCTTGTCCGGCATGTCGCCATTGGCAGCCGGCTGCAGATAGGCGGCAAGCGCCTGGCCGCCTTTCTCCATCGCCTTGGCGATGTTCATGGCGAAAGCTTCGGCGTTGAACTTCGCCGCGTTCTGGGCTTCTGTGGTGACGTCCGTCATGGCGCAAGACTACAGCTTCATTTCAAGTTCGTCATCGCGTGAGATCGACGCTGGCTAATAGCGATTCACTCTCAAAAAGTTGCTGTTGCACTGCGATATTTTATCCCGGCTTGGTCTTATTCAGGCCTAAGACCCCCGATTTTATGTTTGGGCTTTAACGATTTCAGGCGACAATGGTTTGGGCAGAATTGTGTCAGCACCTGTCGTGCTGGGGGATCAAGGACGACGGATGTCAGAGAGGCGGGTAAACCGAGCATGGGCCGGGCCGGCGCTGCTGCTCACCGCGCTGGCCTTGGGTGGCTGCTCGACGTCGATATCAGATATTCCGCTCGGAAGTGCGTCATCCGATACCCGCGCCAAGGATACCGATGCGTATCTGCCGGTGAATCAATTGCCGCCGGCGCGTGATGAGGCCGCCATGGATCCGGCCGAGCGCGCCAAGGTCCAGAAAGAACTGGTAGCCGCGCGCGACCGTCAGGCCGTGGCCGTGGCCGCCAAAGACCCGTCCAAGGACCAGGCCCAGAACGCCGCCCAAGCCGCAAAATAATCTCGCGGCTGGCGCGCAAAGCCTTCCGTGCTAGAATTGCTTCGCTGAACCCCCTTGGGTTGGGGCGAGACTTAAATGACTTCAGCCAGAAATCAAACTAAGTAATTGATATCGTTTGGATTATGTCGATATCGAACAATATCCGTCAAGGCATCATCGGCGAATCTGTCCCTCAAAAGGGTTTGCCGGAGTTGAAGGGTCCAATGGAAGATTTTTACCGCATTCGCCGTCTGCCGCCTTACGTGTTCGAACAGGTCAACCGCGCCAAGGCGGCCGCACGCAATGCCGGTGCCGATATCATCGATCTCGGCATGGGGAATCCCGATCTTTCGACGCCGCAGCACGTTCTGGACAAGCTCAAGGAGACGCTGGGCAAGCCGCGTACCGATCGCTACTCGGCGTCACGGGGAATTGCCGGCCTCCGGCGCGCGCAGGCCGCCTATTACGAGCGGCGTTTTGGCGTCAAACTCAATCCGGAAACCCAGATCGTCGCCACGCTGGGCTCGAAAGAGGGCTTTGCCAACGTTGCGCAAGCAATCACCGCGCCGGGCGATGTGGTGCTGTGCCCCAATCCGAGCTACCCGATTCACGCCTTCGGCTTTTTGATGGCGGGCGGCGTGATCCGGTCGGTGCCGTCGGAGCCGACGCCGCAGTTTTTCGAAGCGGTCGAGCGGGCAATCGTCCATTCGATCCCAAAACCGCTCGCGCTCGTCGTCTGCTACCCCTCCAACCCGACGGCCTATGTCGCGAGCCTGGATTTCTACCGGGATCTCGTGGCTTTCGCCAAAAAGCACGAGATCTTCATCCTGTCCGATCTGGCTTACGCCGAGGTCTATTTCGACGACAATTCGCCGCCGCCGTCGGTGTTGCAGGTGCCGGGCGCGATCGACGTGACCGTGGAATTCACCTCGATGTCGAAAACCTTTTCGATGGCGGGCTGGCGTATGGGATTTGCCGTCGGCAACGAGCGGATCATTGCGGCTTTGGCGCGGGTGAAATCCTATCTCGACTATGGCGCCTTCACGCCGATCCAGGTCGCGGCCACCGCCGCGCTCAACGGCCCGGAAGATTGTATTCGCGAGATGCGCGACACCTATCGCAAGCGGCGCGACGCGTTGGTGGAATCCTTCGGCCGCGCGGGGTGGGAAATTCCGCCGCCGGAAGCCTCGATGTTTGCCTGGGCGCCGCTGCCGGAAGCGTTTCGCAGCCTCGGCAGCATGCAGTTTGCCACCCTGATGGTCGAGAAATCAGGTGTGGTCGTATCGCCGGGCGTTGCCTTTGGCGAGCACGGCGAGGGCTACGTGCGGATAGCCATGGTGGAAAACGAGCAACGTATCCGGCAGGCCGCGCGCGGCGTGCGTCGCTTCCTTGAAAGCGGCATCGAAACATTGCACAACGTGGTTCCTCTCGCCAACCGGCGCTAGGCATGATCCCGAAAAGTGGGTTTCCGGTTTTCGGACCAGATCATGCCTAAGAAGTTTCTCCTGTAGGTCTCTCTCAGTCATGGTCGCACCCCTGAAAGTGGGTATCGCGGGGCTCGGCACCGTCGGCGCCGAGGTGGTCCGTCTGGTCGAGCAGCAGAGCCGTACGCTGTCGTCGCGCTGCGGCCGCCCGGTGCGTGTGGTCGCGGTCACCGCGCGTTCGAAGGCGAAGAAGCGCGGGCTCGACCTGCAAGGGGTCGATTGGGCCAAAACTCCGCTCGAACTTGCGAGCGATCCCAATATCGATTGTTTTGTCGAGCTGATGGGGGGCGCGGGCGAACCCGCTTTGTCGGCAATCGAGACCGCGCTCAAGGCCGGCAAGTCGGTGGTGACCGCCAACAAGGCGCTGATCGCCAAACATGGGCTTAAACTCGCGAAGGCCGCCGAACAATTTGGCGGAGCGCTGAACTTCGAAGCCGCAGTCGGCGCGGCGATCCCGATCGTCAAGACGCTGCGTGAGGGTCTCGCCGGCACCGCGGTCAATCGCGTCTACGGAATCCTCAACGGCACCTGCAACTACATCCTGACGCGGATGGAGCAGGAAGGTTTATCGTTTGCGGAATGTCTGAAGGACGCGCAGCGTCTCGGCTATGCCGAGGCCAACCCGTCGTTCGATGTCGACGGTCACGACACCGCGCAGAAGCTGGCGATTTTGGCGAGCCTTGCCTTTGGCACCCGGGTTTCGCAAGGCGCGGTCTATGTCGAGGGCATCTCGTCGATCGCGCCGGAGGATTTACGGGCCGCCGCCGAACTCGGCTACCGCGTCAAATTGCTCGGGGTAGCGGTGCGGACTGCCAAGGGCATCGAGCAGCGGGTGCATCCGACCATGGTGCCGAAGGCGTCCTCGATCGCGCAGGTCATGGGCGTCACCAATGCCGTGACCATCGACGGTGAGGGCATCCCGCCGATCACGCTGGTCGGTCCGGGCGCCGGCGGGGCCGCGACCGCGTCCGCCGTCGTCGCCGACATTGCCGATGTGGCGCGGGGTATCCGCGCGCTGCCGTTCGGCCGTCCCGTGGAACGGCTGCGGGCGATCGAGAAGGCGCCGATGGAACGCCATGAGGGTGGCTATTACATCCGCCTGATGGCGCGCGATCTGGCGGGAACTGCCGCCACGATTGCCACGCGCCTAGCCGAACAAAAAATTTCCATCGAATCGATCGTCCAGCGCCACTCCGACGGCGTTGACGCCGTGCGGACGACGGGGAAAGCTGCGCCGGTACCGGTGATCCTGATCACCTATGCCACCAGCGAGGACGCCGTATACCGCGCGCTCGACGCCGTGCAGCATGACAAGGTGATCAGCGCACGTCCGCAGGTAATCCGGATCGAAAAGAACTAAGATAGTGCCGGAACCGGCGATGAAACAGAGCGATATTACGCAGGCCGCAAAGCCGGCAAATTAGGTCTTAACAGGAGTCCGCCGATGTCGACCCATATTTCCGTCCCGCCCCAGTTGCTGCTCGAGCGAATCCTGACGCTTGAAATCGTGCGGGTGACGGAGCGCGCGGCGGTTTCGGCCGCGCGTCTGCGCGGCCACGGCAACGAGAAGGCGGCCGATCAGGCGGCGGTGGATGCGATGCGCCGCGAACTCAACAAGCTGCCTATCGAAGGCACGATCGTGATCGGTGAGGGCGAGCGTGACGAGGCGCCGATGCTGTTCATTGGCGAAACCGTCGGACTCAAAGCCGGGCCGAAGGTCGATATCGCCGTCGATCCGCTCGAGGGCACCACGCTGTGCGCCAAGAACATGCCGGGCTCGATCGCGACCATGGCGATGGCCGATGGCGGCACGCTGCTTCACGCTCCCGACGTCTACATGCAGAAGCTCGCCATCGGTCCCGGCTATGCCAAGGGCGTGGTCGAACTGGATGCGCCTCCGGCCGACAACGTTCGCCGGCTCGCCAAGGCCAAGGGTGTCGATCCCTCGGCGATCACCGTGCTGGTGCTCGATCGACCGCGCCATGCCGACATCATCAACAGCATCCGTTCGACCGGAGCTGCGGTTCGCCTGATCACCGACGGCGACGTTGCCGGCGTCATTCACTGCGCCACGCCCGATGAGACCGGCGTCGACATGTATATCGGCACCGGTGGTGCGCCCGAAGGCGTGTTGGCGGCGGTAGCGTTGCGCTGCATCGGCGGCCAGATGCAGTGCCGGTTGATCCTCGATAGCGAGGAAAAGCGCGAGCGCGCGCACAAGATGGGCGTGACCGATCCGAAAATGATCTATGGGATCGAAGACATGGCGAAGGGCGACTGCCTGTTCGCCGCCACGGGTGTCACCGACGGCTCGTTGCTGTCGGGCGTCAAGTTCCGCAAGGATGTCATCGAGACTGAAACGGTGGTTATGCGTTCGGTGACCGGCACCGTGCGCTATATCAAGGCCGAGCATCGTCAGCTCGACAAATTCCATCTCGATTAGTGCTCCGTCATTCCGGAAGCCGCGTTGGCGGCTGTCCGGAATCCATTTCTCCAAGCCCTCCTGTAGCGCGATGAATTCTTAGGTGCGCAATTGCGCACCTTGGTTCGCCGCTGCCGCGGCGCCCGGAATGAAAACAGTAAAAGGGGACGCCTTATGTCCGATCTTTCGCAAGTCAAGGCGCTCGTGTTCGACGTTTTCGGCACGGTGGTCGATTGGCGCACCAGCCTGATTGCGGACTTCACGGCATGGGGCGATAAGCGCGGCATCAAGGCCGACTGGGTTGCTCTCGTCGACGGCTGGCGCGCGGTCTATGCCGCCTCCATGGATGATGTGAGAAAGCACCCGGAGCGGGGTTATGTCATTCTCGATACGCTGCATCGACATTCACTGGAGAAACTGGTCGAGCAGCTTTCGATTTCCGGCCTGAACGACGCCGACCTGCATTACCTTACGATGGGCTGGCACCGGCTGTATCCGTGGGCGGACAGCATCGGCGGCCTGACTCGCTTGAAAACAAAATACATCATCAGCCCGCTCTCGAACGGCAATGTCGCGCTGTTGACCGAGATGGCGAAATTCGCCGGCCTCCCGTGGGACCTGATTCTGTCGGCGGAGCTGTTCGAACACTACAAGCCGGATCCGGAAACCTATCTCGGCGCCGCTCGGCTTTTGTGCCAACCGCCGGAGCAGGTGATGATGGTGGCGGCGCATAACCATGACCTGAAGGCCGCCCAGAAACTGGGGCTGAAAACCGCTTTTGTCGCGCGCCCGACCGAATACGGTCCGTTGCAGAGATACGACCTCGAGGCCAAGGGCGACTGGGACGTTGTCGCCAAGGATTTCGGCGAACTGGCAGCGCGGATGGGGTGCTAGCCCGGCATCATTGCGCTTGGCAGCGTGAATCGCTCACGCCAACTATGCCGGTCTGCCGGTGCAGAAGCTGTTACCACGTCACATTGAGCCGAAGCTGGGTCTTGAAGTCATAGACCGGGTAATCCCTGATGATCGGCACGCCAAACTCCAACGACAGCGCGATATTCTCGGTGAATTTCTTGCCGAAGCGAAAGTCGAACGGAACGAACCAGCGGCCCGTCTGTCCCGTGATCGGATCGCCGTAATTGATGCGGATGTCCGTGCTCGGGAAAAAAGTAATAAACCATCGGTTGGGCAGGCCGATATTGAGCATCGGCGCAAATTGCAGGTTGCTGATGTTCTTCTTGGTCGGATCGCCGGCAACGCTGACGTCATAGCGCAAGAGCGGCTCGAAATAACTGCCGCTGGTGATTTCCGGCAGAGCAAGTCGCGCGCCGACGATCGGCATTACCTGCCATTTGCCGGAACCCAGCGCGTCGTCTCCGGTTGGCGCTATCAACCGCATGCCAAAGCCGAACGCCCATCGCCGATTGATGTCATGAATGAGCGCGGCCTGAACGTCGACGTCGCCAACACCTCCAAGGTAATCGCCGGCTGGATTTGAAGTGGTAATGGAATTTTTCGCAAGCAGCGGCAGATCTGACCGCGTCGCCAACACCCAGCCAGAGGGCAAATCGACGGCATGGTCGTAGCGCAGGTTTAACGTCTCGGTCGTGACCTCGCGGGTTGAGCCTGGCGCCGTCCTGTACTCCGTCATGGCCTGAAACATGTTGGGCGGCGGCCTGAAAAAATCCGGCGCGCCGGTGTCTTCCGCCAGATTTTGTGTGGTTGTCTGCGCGATGGCCGCGACCGATCCGGCCGTTACAGCGGCGAACACGCAGCCTGCAAAGCCGCACAATCGGACGCCGTTCAGCGCGGCTGCATGCGCAAACGCTCTGGACGATCTCCGCATATCACTTGTGGTAGGTCGGCGTCGCGGCTGGCGGCGGCGGGGCAGAAGAGATCGCAAAGGTCACCCAGGTATTCCAGCCGGAGGGCCGGTTTTCCGCGGCGAACTCCCAATAGCTCTTGAGATTGAGATATCCCTGCATCTTGTCGGCGAGCGGAATGATGAAGCCGACCTGGGGACCGATGCCTGCGACCTGCGACTCGAAGCAGCCGACGCGATCGCCCGATCCGCTGTCGCAGCCGATTTGCCTGTAGACGTATCCCACCAGTCCGACCTGGACCTGCTTGGTCAGGAATTGCGACGCGCCCCAGTCGAAGTGCATGTCCACGCCGTTCTGGTACTGGGTTGCCGTGTTGATGAAATTATAGGTGAAGCCGAGCACGCCGGAGAATTCGTGTCCGGTCTGCGGATTGAAATAAGTGTATCCGCCGCCCGCGTCGATCGCGCCATGCCCTGTTCCGAGATTAGCCAGACGCATCGAGTCGTACGCCCCGACCGGAATGTCGCCAGTGACATAGGTCATGTAGTTGTTGACGCCAGCATTCCAGCGCAACGCGAATTGCGGGACGAGGTCACCAAATGCGGTGAGCGAGCTGTCGATACTGTCGAAGCGCGAAAAGGGAATGCCGATGCCGCCCGGTCCCGTCAACGTCCCGGTGAGCGATCCCGCAAGCGTGGTCGAATTGGCGCCGTAGGCCCCGAGCAGGCTGGCCGAGGCCTGACCGCCCAATACCGGTGTCGCAAAGACGTAGGTTGCGGCCACGAAGCCGAGGTTAACATTGGCGTTGACGTTTGCGTTCAGGCTCGCGTTGAGATTGGCGGGTATCCGGCCGATCTGAATTTCTTTCGCGAGCGCCACGTTGCCGCCGGCGGAAACCGAGTCATGATAATAGATGTTGGCGACGGACCAGCCCGGCTGCTGCGGCGTAGCCGCAAGGCTTCCGAAAAATCCCGGTACCCAGAAGCTGACGCCGCCTTCGTCGGCAAGCGCGGCTGGCGGATGACCCAGCAGCGCGAACACCCCTGCAACGCCTGCCACGATGCGATACTTCGTGTGCGCCATGATTGTCTCCCCTCGGCTGACCGCCTGTCTCGTCAACTCACGTCAGATGCTCCCGGTTACAGTTGCGTTCGATCCGCCGATTCGTTTGTGATCCTAGTCGTTCTTTTCATGCACGCTAAGGTAGGCGACGATATAACGCAGGGCTGTGTTACCAGAACCACATCGTTGGGTTCCAATCGGGCTTGAAAGGAATGAAAGAACAGTGCAACAGCCAGTTCTTTTCTCATCGCACCTCGCCTCCGGGTTTCTCTGGAAAAATCGTCTTCCAGTCCTGTTTCATGTCGACGACCGCCCAACCCTTCACCATCGCCTCGTCGAGCGCCTGGTCGAGCTTGCCGATTTTGGAATTCCGGTCGTAGGCGTATTCGCGCGTAGCATCGGTATGGTGGACGAGGCCGGCGAAGCGCAGGCCGTTTCCAGCCATGGTCCATTGCAGCATCTGGAGGTCGCCGTCGGAATTGCCGAACGCGAAAATCGGCCGCCGGCCGATGAAGCGGTTGATGCCGACCGGCTTGCCGGGACCGTCGTCGACGAATTCGATCTTTGCAAGTTTCATCAGCTCCGGCTTGCCGTCTGCGCGGGTCTGGAATTTCACCTCGCCGGATGAGCCGACGACCTGTTCCGGTGGAATACCGTAGACGCGCTCGGTCCATGGCCGCATGAACTCGATGCCACCGCCCGACACGATGAACGTTTTGAAGCCGTTGGCGCGCAGATAGGTCAGCAGTTCCAGCATCGGCTGGTAGACCAGTTCGGTATAGGGCCGGTTGAAACGCGGATGGCGCGCGGTCGCAATCCAATCGATCACGGTCTTGGTGAAGTCCTCGACCGTCATGCCGGTGTGCGTCGCGGTCAAAATTGGCAGCAGGCCTGCTTCGCCAGCGGCCGCGAGCGTCTTCTTGTCGCCCTCCAGCAATGCTTTGAACGGCTGTTTCGTCTTCCATTCCGGATGCTGCGGCGCCATCGCCTTGATGCGATCGATCGCGAAGGCGAGCTGGACGTAATAAGGCTGCTCACACCACAAGGTGCCATCGTTGTCGAAGGTGGCAATCCGCTCGGGCACGGCGACGAAATCGGGGCCGCCATCTCGCGTGACGCGGGTGACGAAATCCATGATCGATGTTTTCGCGGCCCCGTCGTTCCACGACGGCAACGGATCGGTCTGTGCGAGCGCGCCGACCAAGCTGCCCGCGGCGATGACGGTTGCCAACGTCAGCGCCAGAATGTTTCGGATCAATTGCGCCAAGCCAAGGTCCCCCTTGTCGAAGCCGCGGCCGGCCGGCATCTCTGCCGACCGGGCGATCGCTCCTTAGTCTTTGATCGCGCTTCCCGCCGTGATCTTCTCCATTGCGTCGGCCACCGTGAAGCTTGCAGCCTTGGCGCGCGGCGGGAAGTCCTTGAAGCTTTCAAGGTAGCGCGCGACGATGGCCTGCGCCGGCACGAACATGAACGCGCGATGGGCCTGCCAGTCGCCGAACAGCATGCTCTCGGGTCCCCGCTCGAACGGATCGGATCGCAGGTTATAGAGATTGGGGCCGCGCAGCTTGTTGAAGTTGCCTTGCCAGACGCCGAGCGGCTCCTTCGGATTGACTTCGGTGTGCTGCTCCAGGAAGGCGATCTTCCATTCGCGAACGCGCAGCGCCATCAGATCTCCATCGTCGCTCCAGTAGAGGAACTCCTGACGCGGCGAGTCCTTCACGTCGCCCTTGAAGAACGGCATCAGGTTCAGGCCGTCGAGATGCACCTTGAAATTCCTGCCGTTCAGGGACGACCCGGATTTCACCTTCTCGACCAGACCCGTCTCGCCGGCCGCTGCGGCGAACGTTGGGATGAAATCCTCGTGCGCGCAGATATCGTTGACAACAGTTCCGGGCTTGATGGTGCCCGGCCAGCGGATCAGGCATGGCACGCGGAAGGCGCCTTCCCAGTTGGTCGCCTTCTCGCCCTTGAAGGGGGTCGCGCCGCCGTCGGGCCAGGTAAAACCTTCGGCCCCGTTGTCGGTCGTGTAGACGACGATGGTGCTGTCGGCGACGCCGAGATCGTCAATGAGTTTCAGGAGCTCACCGACGTGCCCATCGTGCTCGACCATGCCATCCGGATATACGCCAAGCCCAGTCTTGCCCTGCGATTCCTTCTTCAGGTGAGTGAAGATGTGCATCCGCGTTGAGTTGAAGTAGCAGAACCAGGGCTTGTTGGCACTCTGCTGGCGATTGATGAAGTCCTTGGCCGCGGCGAGGAACTCCATATCGACCGTTTCCATGCGCTTGGTGTCGAGCGGACCGGTGTTCTCGATCACCTGCTTGCCGACCCGACCAAAGGCAGGATCGACCGTCGCGTCGTCTTGTTCGCTCGCCTTGCATTTGAGCACACCACGTGGCCCGAACTTCGCCCGGAACTGCGGGCTCTTGGGATAATCGGGGTTTTCCGGCTCCTCCTCGGCGTTGAGGTGATAGAGGTTGCCGAAGAATTCGTCGAAGCCGTGCACCGTCGGCAGATGCTCATTGCGATCACCGAGATGATTCTTGCCGAACTGCCCGGTGGCGTACCCGAACGATTTCATGACATCCGCTACCGAGGGATCGAGCGGTCCGAGCCCGAGCTCGGCGCCGGGCAGGCCGACCTTGGTCAGGCCCGTGCGGATCGGCGACTGGCCGGTGATGAAGGCCGCGCGTCCGGCGGTGCAGCTTTGCTGACCGTACCAGTCGGTAAAGATCGCGCCTTCCCGTCCGATCCGGTCGATGTTCGGGGTGCGGTACCCCATGATCCCCATGTTATAGGCGCTGACGTTGAACCAGCCGATGTCGTCGCCCATGATGAAGAGGATGTTCGGCTTGCGGCCAGATGGCCCGGCAGCAGCCGGCGCCGCTTTCTGCGCCTGCGCAAGCGCGCCGGAGGTCAGCGTCACTGCCGCCACCAGTGTCGAAGCGCCGAGCAGGAGATTCCGCCGACCGATCGCGCGGGTATTTGGATTATTTGAATGTGCTGCGTCGGCTTTGGTTTCCTTACTCATTTAATACTCCCTGCTTGACGCGAATTTCCTCAATCGAAAATTGTTCGAGGCCGCCGCGTGACTACTTGGCCATTGCGGTCCTGGCAGCCTCGATTTTCGCCTTCACCGAATCCAGATTGAAGCTCGCGCCTTTTTGCATGGGAGGAAACTCGATCGCTGTCATCGCCAGCTTTTCAACTTGTTGCTGAACAAACACGAAGCGCCAGAATTCGTATTTGAACCAATCGAAATATTGCTGCGCGCCTTCCCGTGTGCCGTTACTCGGCCACCCCGTGCGCTCGAAGGGATCCAGGCGAAGGTTGATCAGATACGGCACGTCGGGCTTGGTCTTGTCACCAAGCCAGCCGCCAGGCTGGTCGATGAAGCGATATTTGTAATCGTCGATGCGCACGGCACCCAATTCGCTTTCACCGAAGTACCAGATTTCATGGCGGTTCGACGGACCCTTGCCGGTGATCATGTCCATCTGGTTATAGCCATCGAGATAACACTTGTAG
>DATHPL010000104.1:0-3646 GCA_035483915.1 Bradyrhizobium sp. | reverse complement strand
CGCGAAATATCCGGCACTGGATTCGAGGCGCGGTGCGGATAGGCGACGTGGCCCTGGATGCCTTCGACATAGAGCGTGCCGGACTGGGAACCGCGGCGGCCGATCTTGATGCAGTCGCCGAGCGTTTCGACGTTCGAGGGTTCGCCGAGCACGCAATGGTCGAATTTCTCACCGCGCGCGGCGGCCCATTGCAAAAGCTTGATCGTGCCGTTGACGGCAACGTCTTCCTCGTCGCCGGTGATCAGAAACGAAATCGACCCTTTTGGTTTCCCGCCATGGTCGCTGAGATATTGCAGCGCTGCTGCAACGCTGCAGGCGATACCGCCTTTCATGTCGACGGTGCCGCGGCCGTAGAGAAAGCCGTCCTTCACCTCGCCGGAAAAGGCGCCCACCGTCCACGCCGTTTCATCGCCGGGCGGTACCACATCGGTATGGCCGGCGAAGGCGATGTGCGGCGCTTCGCTGCCGATGCGCGCATAGAGATTATCAATATCGGCGGTGCCGGGTTCGCTGAAGGTGATCCGGTGGGTTTCGAAACCGGCCGCTTTAAGGAGATTTTCCAGAACGCCGAGCGCTCCGGCATCGGCCGGAGTTATTGATGGGCAGCGGACGAGATCGCGGGCGATCGAGAGGGCATCAGTCATGCCCTCGATTAACATGCACGCTAGCAGAAGAGCTAGCGCTATGCGGGACAAATTCATAGGCGCTGGTCTGGTCCCAGCGCGATGCTGAAGTGGTGCGTGGCCTGCCCTGGGTTTTCGGAAGCGGGTTAGGACCGAACTGGTTGGTCCATCGCGTCCCTCGCAGACAATACATGTCGATAAAACCCCAGATCATCATGAAGCAGACGGCCAGCGCGAGGGGGAATATCAGGTAGGAATCGGGCAGCCGGTTCTGGAACTGAGCATAGAGACCAGGAATCACGAAATAGGGGACCATCCACCAGCCGGTCTTGTCGCGATCGTGCAGACGTTTGACCGAGGTCGCAAGATAGACCCAAACGAACATCAGCGTGCCAACTCCCTCAAAAAACATCGGAATGAGATGAGCCGGCGATGTCTCCTTGCCGCTGCGGAGGTGCGAGAACGTGGCGCGCAGCACTGCGGGATCCACGAGGCCGAAGATATCGTTGATGCCGAAATGAATGGATTTGACGGCCGAGCCGAACATCCGGTCGATGCTGAGCATCAGCATGCCGATGAAGAGCATCCAGCAAATGATGACGAGTATCGCCAGCCACATCTTGGCGCGGTTGATGCGGCCGTCAAATCCGAACAGAAACCATACCCAATCCATCGTAAGCCTCCGGGCCGCGGGTCGAAGATTAGTCGCGCCGGGATAGCCTCGGGTTCGAACCGGTTCGGTATCAGCCGCGCGGAAGAGGTCCGGTGCGGCTCACCAGAAAATCGGGAACGCCGGCCGGTTCGGGGGGCGAATCGGCGGGCGATTGGAGCGTGGCGCGGGTCGGATCAGGCCCGAACCGGTTAGGTCCATCGGTCCCCGTCAGGAAAAACAACTCGATGATAATCCACGTTTGCACCACGGACACGGTGACTGCGAGCAGCGCAAAGAGCAATTCCTCGGCGAGGGAAATATCGACGCCGAAAGAGACGCCAAAAAGGAGGCCGTAAAATACGTAGGAAAGCCGATTGACGGCAAAAACGGCAACCGCCCACCAGCCGTCGCGGTTGCGATCGTGAAGTCGTTTGGCGGTAACGGCCAGGTTGATCCAGATCATCGGGATGGTGGCGACCCATTGCTCCCACGGCGACGAGAACTCAGCCCGAAGCACGATCCAAAGCGTGAACCAAAGGGTGAGGAGGGCCAGCTCGACGAGGAGATATTTGGCGCGGCCGATGCGGCCCTTGAAGCTAAAAAGTAGCCAAACCCAATCCATCGCAGGCCTCCGCGCCGCTGGCGCAAGGCCCGCGGGCTGGAGGTTAGTCGCGCCAAGGCAGCCCCAGGTTCGGGTTAATCGCGCAGCAATTCGTTGATGCTGGTCTTGGCGCGGGTACGCTCGTCGACCCGCTTGACGATGACCGCGCAGGCGGTCGCCGGGCCCGGCTGGCCGTTCTTGAGCGGCTTTGCCGGCAGCGTGCCGGGCACCACCACGGCATATTCCGGCACCTCGCCAATGAAGATCTCGCCGGTTTCGCGGTCGACGATCTTGGTGGAGGCGCCGAGAAAAACGCCCATCGACAGCACCGCGCCCTTGCGCACGATCACGCCTTCGGCGACTTCCGAACGCGCGCCGATGAAGCAATCGTCCTCGACGATCACAGGCTCGGCCTGCAACGGCTCCAGCACGCCGCCGATGCCGACGCCACCGGAAATGTGGACACGTTTGCCGATCTGGGCGCAGGAGCCGACGGTCGACCAGGTGTCGATCATGGTGGCTTCATCGACATAGGCGCCGAGGTTGACGAAGGACGGCATCAGCACCACGTTTCGCGCGATGAAGGCCGAGCGGCGGACGATGGCGCCGGGTACGGCACGGAAGCCGGCATCGCGAAAGCGGTTTTCACCCCAGCCCTCGAACTTCGACGGCACCTTGTCCCACCACGAAGCCTTGCCAGGGCCGCCGGCAATCGCGGCCATATCGTTCAGCCGGAACGACAGCAACACCGCCTTCTTCAGCCACTGATGTACTTTCCATTTGCCGCTTGCCTCGCGCTCGGCCACGCGCGCCTCGCCCTTGTCGAGCAGATCGAGTGCGTGATCGACGGCGTCGCGGACTTCGCCTTTGGTCGCGCCGGAGATGCCGTCACGGGCGTCGAACGCGGCGTTGATGGTGGATTCGAGAGCGGCAGCGGACATCGGGATTCCTTGGGCGAAAGCATTCTTGAATGGCAATTTAGAGAGGCTTTTTCGGGATTTGCAGGCGGAGAGTCAAGGCGGCCCCCTTGTCATCACCCGCGAAAGCGGGTGATCCAGTATTCCAGAGACGGACGTACCTCAGTCGAAAGGCCTCGGCGTGCTGGATGCCCCGCTTTCGCGGGCATGACGATCCACTGAGCTAGTGTTTTCCCTTCACCAACCCCTGCAAAAATCCGGTCAGATCGTCGGTGACGTGGTCGACCGAGGGATCGTCGCGGCCTTCGAGCTCCCAGTCCTCGCGCACGACTTCCCTTGAGCCGTCAGGCACCACCAGCACCGTGGTCATGCCGAGCTGGTGCGGCACTACCAGATTGCGCGCCAGATCCTCGAACATTGCCGTTTTGGCAGGATCGACATCATGATCCCTAAGGAACTTGTGATAGGTCTGGGCTGCCGGCTTCGGCTCGAGCTCAGCGGCGATGATGTCGAACACCGCTTCGAAATGTTCGCCAATGCCGAGCCGCGTCAGAACAGCTTCGGCATGGTCGGTCGAGCCGTTGGTCAGGATCAGCTTGCGGCCCGGCAGTTTCGCGATCGCAGCCCCCATGGCCGGATTCGGTTCCAGCGGCGAGTGGTCGATCTGGTGAACGTAAGCGAGATAGTCGTCCGCGTGCACGCCGTGCTCGGTCATCATGCCGCGCATGCTGGTGCCGTAGCGGCGGTAGTAGTCCTTCTGGATAATCCGGGCTTCTTCTTCGGAAATCTTCAAATAGGCAGCGATGAATTCGCCGATCCGCTGGTCTACCTGCTGCCACAGGTTGACGTGGTG
>DATHPL010000103.1:0-5479 GCA_035483915.1 Bradyrhizobium sp. | reverse complement strand
CTGTTCCGCGAATTCGCGGTGACGCTGGCGATGACCATTTTCGTCTCGATGGTGGTTTCGCTGACACTGACACCGATGATGTGTTCCCGCTTCTTGCGCCCGCACAGCGAGCATCAAGAACATGGACGGTTCTATAAGTGGAGCGAGCGCGGCTTCGATGCGATGTTGCACGCCTATGAGCGCGGGCTCGACCTCGCCATAAGCTGGCGGCGGACCACGTTGGTGATTTTCTTCGCGACGCTCGCGCTGTCGGTCTACCTGTTCATGATCATTCCGAAAGGCTTCTTTCCGCAGCAGGACATCGGCCTGATCAGCGGGACGACCGAAGCGTCGCAGGATATCTCCTTTGCCGAGATGTTGCGACAGCAGGAAGCCCTTGGCGCGATCGCTCAGGCTGACCCGGCTGTGGCGACGGTGGGGTCGGTGATCGGCGGCAACGGCCGGGCCGGCAACAACGGCAGCATGTTCATTACGCTGAAGCCGCTCAACGAACGCGACGCCAACGCCATGCAGGTCATCGCCCGCTTGCGTCCCAAGCTTGAGAAGGTCCAGGGCGCGCGGCTCTATATGCAGGCGGCGCAAGACGTGCGTTTGGGTGGCCGGCCGACCCGAACGCAGTTCGAGTTCACCCTTCAGGACGCCAACCTGGACGAATTGAGCGAATGGGCGCCCAAGGTACTCGCGAAGATGGCGACGCTTCCGGAACTGCGCGACGTTGCTACCGACCAGCAGTCGAACGGCACGACACTGCAGCTCAAGATCAATCGCGACAAGGCCTCACGCTATGGCATCCAGCCGCAATTGATCGACGACACGTTGTATGACGCCTTTGGGCAGCGGCAGGTCACGCAGTATTTCACCCAGCTCAACAGCTATCACGTGATCCTGGAGATTCTGCCGGAGCTCCAAGGAAACTTCGATACCCTCGACAAGCTCTACGTCAAATCGCCCACAACCGGCGATCAGGTGCCCCTGTCGGCGTTTGCGAGCTGGAGCAGCGTGCCGGTCCGTCCGCTTTCGATCAGCCACCAGGGCCAGTTCCCGGCCATCACCATCAGCTTCAACCTCGCACCGAACGCAGCGCTTGGGCAGGCGACTGACGCCGTGCAAAAAGCGATGGCTGACCTCGGTGTACCGACGACGGTGAACTCAAGCTTCCAAGGCACCGCGCAGGCGTTCCAGCAGTCGCTCGGAACCGTCCCGCTGTTGATCCTGGCCGCTCTCGTGGTGGTGTACCTGATCCTCGGTATTCTCTACGAAAGCTACATCCATCCGCTCACGATTCTGTCGACGCTTCCTTCCGCCGGCGTCGGTGCACTCGCGATCCTGATGGCCTTCGGGTACGATTTCAGCCTGATTGCCCTGATCGGCATCATCCTGTTGATCGGCATCGTCAAGAAGAACGGCATCATGATGGTGGACTTCGCGATCGCGGCCGAACGCGACGAGCATCTGTCGCCGGAAGAGTCGATCAAAAAGGCAGCGTTGCTGCGTTTCCGCCCCATCATGATGACGACAATGGCGGCGCTACTGGGCGGCGTACCGCTGATGCTCGGCACCGGTACGGGATCGGAAATCCGCCAGCCGCTCGGCTACGCGATGGTCGGCGGTCTCATTGTCAGCCAGGCGCTGACCCTGTTTACGACGCCGATCATCTACCTGTATCTCGACAAGCTTTCCAATGCATTTTCCAACTGGGGCCGTTCCAGGGATGACGATGCACACGATGCTTCCGAGCATGGCGCCGTCAAGGAAGCCGCCGAGTAATTCCGTTCAAATAGCTCGCCGATCGGCGCGCCAAACCTCTCGCGGAGACCGATCGGTGAAATTCGCAAGCCTTGCGATGGTTGTTGCCTTCGCATTCTCGGCGGCGGGCACCTCTTTTGCCCAGCATACCCCCAAGGCCAAAGGCCAGGGTCAGGGTCAGGGCCAGGCGCAAACCCAGCCGACACCGGCGCCCGCCCCCTCCTCTGCGCCTGCCGCTCCGGCGCAGCCCGGCTGGGCCGCACGTTGCAGCAGTCCAAGCCGCGACGCTCCGCTCGAATGCGCGATGGAGCAGAATGCGATCTTCACCAAGACCGGGCAGTTGGTCGTGCTGGTCAACATCCGCGTGCCCGGCGATACCCGCGCGCCGATCGCCCTCGTGCAGTTGCCGCTCGGGCTTAATCTGCAAGCCGGGGCGAAATTTCAGATCGATGACGGCAAGAGCACCGACCTTCCGATCCAGACCTGCGAAAACAGGGGCTGCTACGCGAGCGTACCGATTTCGCCGGAGACACTGAATGCGCTGAGAGCGGGCAAGCAGCTCAAGATCAGCTTTCAGGACCTCGGCAAGGAAACCATTACGATTCCGCTGTCGCTCAATGACTTTTCCGCAACCTACGACAAGATCAAATAGGCCGGTTTTGCCGGGCGTCGATTGCGGTCACCGCGACCATCGAACCTCACGCCCGTGTCGTGGCAGGCAATTTCGCTAGAAGTTGCTGCAGCGTGAGCCCGTTCCGCACGGCCACCGGGTTTTGCAAAATCGTGTTGGTGATCTCCAGCCCGAGCGAGCGATAGCTTTCGAATTGGGATTCCGTGAACCACTGATCGGTCGTGGTCTCATGGGGGAAGGTCTTATGCGCGGTGGCGTAACTTACGATCCCCGCGCCTTCCGTCCCATGATAGGCCGGCTTGATATAGAGGATGATGCCGTCCTCGCAGCCCTCCTCGGCGCCGTCAGCATCCTTATAATCGATCAAGCCGATCGTATAATACGGAATCTTCCTGCGCTCCTCATCGATGCCGGCCGACGGACGGTTCTTGATAGACTGCAATTGATCGAAACGGACACGGATGCCGAGATCGATGTAGATCTTGCGCACCGCATTGCCCAAATCTTCAAACGCGAAATCCGGATCGCAGCCGGCGTCGACCACAACGATGAAGCGGCATCGTCTACGGACCATCTCATAGAGCCCGAGATTTTCGAAATGGCCGCCGTCGGAAAGGTAGACGTAGGGCCGGTTGTCGGTGGTCTGACCGAAGGCTTCCTCGATCAGCGGGTTGATCGCGAATGACGGGCCCTCGGTTTGATAGGATTGTTCACCCTGCGTACCCGGATTACCCAGCCACCATCCGAGCCGCACATTGAACAGCGCGAGCAGGAGAGTGATCGAGGGAGAGGAGTGATAGCCCATGTTTGGGCTGACCGCGGCGCCGGAAATGGCCATCGCGGTCCCAAGCGTCAGGCCACCCTGGCCGCCATATTCGCGGCTGATGCGAAACCCCTTGTCGGCGCTACCGCAATGCAACGGGCTAACGGTGAAAGGTTCCGCCTTGCGCTCCTGCCAAGCGAGCCGCTTTGTCTCCACGACATTGAGGGCGATGTTGACCAGATGGAACAGGCCGAATGTATTTGGCCCCGCAGCAGTGGGCTTCGGCGGCCACAAGGTATGAGCGCACGGGTTGTCGCGTTCGTCGAAGCCGGTGAAATGATCGGGGTTCGCTTTTGCCGCGAGGCCCCGAGATAGCAGCGCACCAGACGGTTGCGGTAAACTGCGTGCAACGAGAAGCGGTTGATGTTGACATTCTTCGACGCAATCGTGCCGATCGCGCCCGCTACAATACCGCCGATCGCAAGCCAGAGCAGGATATGCGGGATCGATTGCGCATGGATCGATTTCGCGTCCAGGGCAGTCACAAATGAAGTGCGGAGCAACAATTGATCGAGCGCGATCGACAACAAGACGATCAGGATAGCCACAAAAACCGGTCCAGCGATCGCCAGTGCGTAATTCAGGATCTGGCCGGTCGTCGTTTGTTCCTCGGCATCCGACGCAGATGTCTTGCTGCTCTTGCCGATCAAAGCCGTAGCGATACCCGTCACGCCACCGAGAGAGGCGAAATATGTTCCGAGTTGGTGGTAAGATTCCTGGATGTAGTAGCCGAGCGCAATTGAAAGAGCCGCCAACAGCATCCAGGCAATCGCGGCTGCCATCTCCCATCCGGCGCTGCGTCCCAGCCATTCGCGATCGCTGTCGGATTCGCTTTCGTAGCTCACCAACCCGACAAAGACCATCTCGGCTGCGAGCTGCGACACCAGCACCCACGGCACGCCAAAGGTCATCGGCAGCAGCAATCTGAGGGCGATATTGTCGTCCGTGCTGGCATACGGACCGAGCAGCATGAACAAAATGACGCCGAGCCCGAGGAACATGCCGTAAACCGCTCCGGACGAAGTCCAGAGCCAGAAATCCCGGACAGACCGACGAACCGGCCGGCCGAATATCCAGCCCAGCGCAAAGATCAATGCGCCGATCAAAGCCAGCGAAAGGATCACCGCGGCCCGGCCGCCGTCCGCAACCCACTTAGCTGCGTAGTTCGATACAAAATCGATACCGTTGATTCCGGAATGCGAAACGAGCGCGATGGCAACGCCCATCGATGAAAGCAGAGACCACAATAAACCGTTCTTGAGGAAAACCGATTGTGCGATGTTGTGGGGTGATGGTTCCGTATCTGGAGCTTCCCGGCGGGTCGGACGATGCGACGTGGTGAAGGCATGCGCCTTGATGAGACAGGCCGCGCCAAACACGCCCATGACGGCGGGTATCCACGGTCCGTCGCTGCGGGCAATGCCAACGAAAGACGCGGCGAGAAATTTCAGCCCGAGCAGCACAAGGCAGACGGCGGGAATGATGACCAGCCAGTTGAGGATCAGATTGCGCAGATAAATCGCAATGCCGGTCCAGGTATCCGCGGAGCCGAGGCCGATTTTTGGCGTAAGATAGTTGCTATAGGCGCGCAGCCACGACAGCTCGGGAGGCTCTGCATCCGGACCGTCGGGCCGGCCGATAAGGTCGGTCCAAACCCCTGGAAAATCCTCGCGCTGCCGCCAGGCCGACAACCACGATCCGATGTATCCGCCGCCTGAAACGGTGGAGAGATATTGAAACCGGCCGAGCAGCGAGTTTTCCGGCAGGCTGGGGGATTTTTCCTCTCCCTCTGCCGGCGCGGGCGCCAAATCGTAGGCCGCGAGGGCCTGGATGACGCCCAGACAGAACGTAGCGCTGCGAATACCGCCGCCGGAAAGCGAGAGAGCCGCCCGATTGAGCTTGTTGAGCGAACGATAAAACGCCTTCCGTTTCTCGACCTCGTCGGGATTTTCGTCCGCACCGCTGCGTACGTCCGCATCTTTCTTCATACGCCGCGACTGCGTTTCCTGTTCGGTCGCCTGTGGCCGCGGATCGCTGCCCCGCTCTCCCGTCGCCACGCCGTTTAGCGCGATCACCTCCGCAGCTAGCACCTGCTCGATTGACAGCGGCCCCATCGCTTGTCTCCCGTCTGCTGAACATTAAACGCTCAGTGTACAAACCCGCACGTTCTTTGGCATGCTATCATCCTGAGGTTGTACTCGCCAGTGCGTTTACAACAATCGACCGGCCAACCGTCGAGCAGAGATTAAGAAACCGAGCCGACGCAGTCTGCAAAAAAA
>DATHPL010000102.1:0-2634 GCA_035483915.1 Bradyrhizobium sp. | reverse complement strand
CCGACCTACCGGCTGGTGCTGGTCGGCGTCGCCGTGATCGCCGCGATCGCGCTCTATGTCCTGATGGATCGCACGCGGCTGGGTGCCATGATCCGCGCCGGCGTCGATGATCGCCAGATGGCGCGCGCGGTCGGAATCCCGGTCTCACGTCTTTTCACCATCGTGTTTTGCTTGGGCGCCGGCATTGCCGGCGCGGCGGGCGTGCTCGGCGGGCCTATCCTCTCCGCCTATCCCGGGCTTGACGCGGATATGTTGCCGCTCGCGCTGATCGTCGTAATCCTCGGCGGCATCGGCAGTCTTTTCGGCGCCTTCGTCGGCAGCTTCATCATCGGCTTTATCTATACGTTCGGCACCGCGCTGTTTCCTGAACTCGCTTATGTCATCCTGTTCCTGCCGATGATCGTCGTGATCGCGTTTCGCCCCCAGGGCCTGTTCGGACGCGCCGGCGCATGAAGTGGATCGGGACCGCCCTCATCGCCGCTGCGTTGCTGTTGCCGCCATTTGTCGCCGGCGATTTCTACATCAACTTGGCCAGCCAGATCTTGATCGCGGCGATCTTCGCGCTCAGCCTTAATCTCTTGGTCGGCTTTGGCGGCATGACTTCGCTGGGACACGCGTCTTACCTTGGGGTCGCCGCCTATCTCTCCGCACTTCTGACCAGCCGCTACGGTTTTGGCCACGGCAGCGCCGCGCTGATCTCGATTTTGGGAACGATCGTGATGGCGGCGTTCTTCGGCCTCATTGCGCTGCGCGCCACCGGCCTCGGCTTTCTCATGATTACGCTTGCGCTATCGCAAGTGCTGTGGGGGCTGGCCTACCGCATGTCGAACATTACCAACGGCGATAACGGCCTTGCCGGGTTGACCCGCCCCTCGCCCTTCGGGATTTCGCTCGACAGCGCGGCCTCGTTCTACTGGTTCGCATTGATTGTCGCGGCATTTGCCTTCGTGATGATGGCGATCTTCGTGTCGTCTTCGTTCGGCTCGTCGCTCAAAGGCGTGCGCGACCAGCCGCGCAGGATGGCCGCGCTCGGCTTCAATCCCTGGATGATCCGCTGGATCACCTTCATCTATGCCGGATTCTGGGGCGGCGTCGCCGGACTGCTCTACGTCTACTACAACAAATACATTCATCCGACGTCGCTTTCGACTACGAGCTCGGCCGAAGCCTTGCTCGGCGTCATTGCCGGCGGCTCCGGCACGCTCGGAGGACCCGCGGTCGGCGCAGCGCTTGTGCTGCTGTTGAAGAACTACGCCTCGGCCTATGTCGAGCGCTGGAACATGCTGCTCGGTCTCGTGTTCCTGTTCATCGTGCTGGTGATGCCGACCGGAATCGTGCCGGGCATGCAGAAACTCACCGCATGGTTCCGGGGGCGACCGTCATGACCGCGCCATCGTCCGGCTTCGCGCTTGAAATCACTGGCTTGAACAAGGCATTCGGCGGCCTGAAGGTCACGCAAGGCGTGTCGCTCTTCATCCGGCCGGGCGAGCGGCGGTTGATCATCGGCCCCAACGGCGCCGGCAAGACCACCCTGTTCAACCAGATCTCTGGCGACATGCGGCCGAACTCAGGGCAGATCAAGCTGTTCGGCAGGGACGTCACGATGTTCGCGCCCCACCGCAGAGCCCATCTCGGCCTGTCGCGCACCTACCAGATCATCACGCTGTTTGCGGGCGATACGCTCGAACACAATGTCACGCTCGGCCTGCTCGGCCTGTTGCCTTCGCGCTGGCAGATGTGGCGGCCGCTCTCCTCCTATCGTCATCTCGCCACCGAAGCGCGCCGGACGCTCGACAGCGTCGGTCTCCTTCACCTGGCGGACCACCCGGTATCCGACCTCGCCTATGGCGAGAAGCGCCGGGTTGAACTCGCGATGGCGCTTTCGCAAAAGCCGCGCGTATTGTTGCTGGATGAGCCGCTGGCCGGCCTCTCCAACAGCGAACGGGCCACCGTCAAATCCGAGATCGCGTCGATTTCGAAAGAGACGACCGTCGTCATGATCGAGCATGACATGGACACCGCGCTTGACCTCGCCGAAACCGTGACGCTGCTCAATTACGGCCGGGTCATCGTCGACGGCGAACGCGACACGGTGATCGCGGACGAGCGAACGCGCGAGGTGTACCTTGGCGCCTGAGGTTCTCACCCTTTCGAACGTGCACGCGTTCTATGGCGACAGCCATATCCTGCACGGCGTCGGCTTCTCGTTGAAGGAAGGAGAGGTGCTGGCACTGTTGGGGCGCAACGGCGCGGGCAAGACCACCTGCATCTCCACCATTGTCGGTTTCCTGACGCCGAAGCAAGGCGACATCCGCCTGTTCGGCGAGCCGATCGGAGGGATGAGCCCTGAGCGCATTTCGCGGCTCGGCATCGCCCTCGTGCCGCAGGGCCGACGGATCTTTCCGTCACTGACTGTGCGTGAAAACCTGATCGTCGCCCGCCAGCGTGAAAACGCGACCGCCAAGCGATGGAACGTCGCGCGTATCTTTGAATTGTTTCCGCGCCTGCAGGAGCGGCACGCGCAATTCGCCGGCACGCTGTCCGGCGGCGAGCAGCAGATGCTCGCGATCGGCCGTGCGCTGATGGGCAATCCCCGCGTGTTACTGCTCGACGAACCATCGGAGGGGCTGGCGC
>DATHPL010000101.1:0-5517 GCA_035483915.1 Bradyrhizobium sp. | reverse complement strand
TGCGGCTGTGATCGGAACGGCTTCGGCCACCGTCATCCAGTCGAGACCGTCCATGAAGTTGACGAGATTGACGAACCAGAGGCCCGCGAGCACGAGAAGGCCGCGCTCGATCCAGAACGGCACAGACGATGCGATGCGAAGGTCGCTCGGGCTTGTCAGCACGATCGCGCCGACGGCAATGGCTTGCAGCAAAAGGCGGGGCAGTACCGGGACCGGCTTGATATCGTCGGCGAAGCCAAGCGCTGCCATAAACAGCGTGGCGGCGAAAAGCACGACGGGGAAGCCTGTGTCGGCGACGTAGGCGAGGGCAAGGCCCGCGATCACCAGCGTCGCCGCGATCACGGCGATGCCTGCGCCCTGCGGCGTCGGAATCTGGTGAGAGGATCGCGCATTCGGCTTTGCCAGCGCGTGCTTCAAGAGCTGGGGTCGGATCAGCCTGATCACGATGGCCGAGATGGCAGCGGCGGCCAACGCCACAGGCAGCATCAGCCACCAATCGGCAACGGCCATCAGGCCCGGCCCGTCGCTCATTCCGGCGCCTCGATCTGCTCCGTGTCCTTGGCCGCCTTCTCGGCGGAGAGGATCCACACCAGCCCACCGAAGGCCCCGACGATGAACGACACCGCGCCATAGAGCAGCGAGATGTTGACGCCCTCATTCGTCGCGAGCCCGGCATAACCGAAAGCGAGCCCCATCGTGGCTTCGCGGACGCCCCAGCCCGCGATCGAGATCGGCAGCATGGTGATCAGCATCACCGGCGGGATCAGAAGAAATGTCTGATCGAATCCCACCGGCGCCGCGATCGACTGCACGACGCACCAGGCGATCACCACGGCGAGAAAGTGGACCAGAAAAGAAAGTATCGCGATGGCCGGCTCGTTTCGGCGGCTGAAAATCACCCGGTTCGCGATCACGGCGCAGGCGTGAATGTGATGCGTGGCCCACCAACGTTTCAGAAACGGCCATGGCAATATGCCGAGTACGAGAAAGCCCGCACCGCCGGCCAGCGCCGCGAAATCGATCAATATCAGCGCCGAGCGGCCGTAAGAATCTGAAATCAGGTGGGCGCTCCAGGGCAGGCTGGCGACGATGATCACCGCCAGCGCAATCAGCCCGACGGCGCGGTCGACGAAAATGGAATAGGTCGCCGCGCGCCACCCGGCGCCGTTGCGCGCGACCAGCCAGAGCCGCACCGCGTCGCCGCCGATCGAGGAAGGCAGCGTCTGGTTGAAGAAGGTCCCGATCACGTTGTAACGCATGGCTTGCCGCAGCGGCAGCGGCGCGCCGCATTCGGCGCCGACGATGCGCCATCGGAGCACGCCGATAAAAATCTGCAAAAAGGTCAAGGCTACCGCCAATGCGAGCCAGACGGCGCTAGTCAGATCGATGCGTGCGGCGAGATCGGCGAAATTGACCTTGCGGAGCGCGAGATAAAGCAGCGCGGCCGAGACCAGTATCTTGATCGCAGAGAGCAGGAACCGGCGCATTTCACCCGCGTTCGCCAAGGGAAATCAAAAGGGACATCAAGGACTGCGCCACGTTGGTGGTGTCGCGCACCAAACTTCCGCGCTTTGGTATGGTTTTGCCGCCGATCTGGCAATAGGCGGTTAATGGACGCTACGGTGCTAACCTCGAATTTGACTTTCGCTTTACGAGCATAGGGTTACCGGGGTAGCGAATGTCGGAATCAGCGCCATCAGCCTATTGCGGCCCCGGCAACGGGGCGGCTAAAGAGGCCTGATCGGGCGCGGGGTCCTCGTGGGGCACGTGGTCGCCTGTGGCGGCAATCGTTAACCAGGCAAGTTAACGGCCAGAGTTTTATGGGCGCTAGCGTCCAACTCTGGCCGCTGACGAAAAATGAGGCTGAAGCGCCGATGGGCAAAAAGATTGTTCCACTGATCATGTGCGGCGGCGCCGGCACGCGGCTCTGGCCGGCCTCGCGCGAGGTTCGCCCGAAGCAATTTTTGCCCTTGTTCGGGACCCGTTCGACATTTCAGGAAACAATCCTGCGGGTATCGGACGCGGCGCTGTTCGATCGCCCGATCGTGATTACCAACAAATCCTATCGCTTCATGGTGGCGGAGCAATTGGCCGAGATCGGCATCGAGGCGGATATTCTGCTCGAGCCGATGCGGCGTGACTCCGGGCCCGCGATCGCCGCCGGCGCGTTGTTTGCGGAAACCCGAGCCAGCGATGCAATCGTGCTGGCGCTCGCCGCCGATCACGTCGTTCAAGATAATGCGGCGTTCGTCGCCGCCTGCCGTGAGGGACTGGTCGCCGCCGATCAGGGGCGCATCGTGACCTTCGGCGTCGCGCCTGAACGTGCCGCGACCGAATACGGTTATATCAATCCGGGCGAGGCGGTGTCGGGCAAGGTCCGCAGCGTCAAGCAATTCGTCGAGAAGCCGGACGCGGCCAAAGCCGCCGAATACGTCAAGGCCGGCTATCTCTGGAACAGCGGCAATTTCATGTTCCGCGCCTCGGTCCTGCTCGATGAGTATCGCAGCGTCGATGCGCCAAGCGTGCAGGCGGTCTCGGACGCCGTGACCAAGGCCGGCCGCGACCTCGGCTTCGTCACGCTGGACGAAGCCGCCTTCGGATCGGCGAAGGCGATTTCGATCGACTATGCCGTGATGGAGAAGACCAAACACGCGGCCGTCGTGCCGGTCGCATGCGGCTGGTCCGATGTCGGGTCCTGGCACGCGGTCTGGGAACTGTCGGCAAAAGACGGCGAGGGCAATGCCGCGCAGGGCATCGCCGTGTTCGAGGATTCCCGCAACTGCAACGTCGCCACCGACAAGGCGCTGGTCGCGCTTGAAGGCGTCGACGATCTGGTCGTGGTGGCCACGCAGGACGCCGTGCTCGTCTCGCGTCAAAAGGACGCCAACGGGCTGAAGCGCCTGGTGACGAAATTGAAGACGGTCGCCCCGCAGGTGACGGAAGAGCATCTCAAGGTGCATCGCCCCTGGGGCTCCTATCAATCGGTCGACATGGGTGAGCGCCATCAGGTCAAGCGCATCGTCGTGAAACCGGGCGGAAGACTCTCCCTGCAGAAACATCATCACCGCTCGGAGCACTGGATCGTGGTGCGAGGTGCGGCGCGCGTCACGGTGAATGAAGCCGTCAAGACGGTGCATGAGAACGAATCGATCTATATCCCGATCGGCGCCGTGCATCGGCTGGAGAATCCCGGCAAGATATTGCTGGAGCTGATCGAGGTTCAGACCGGCAGCTATCTCGGCGAGGACGACATCATCCGGATCGAGGACGATTACCGCCGTTCGTGAGCTGCGGGCCGTGTGTTTACGGGGCAGGCGAGCGAATCACTTCTTATCAACATGTAATTGTTTGAATCAAAACGTGTTTACTGCCGACTTTCGGCCATTCGCCACATCTGTGGCGACGTGCTAGAGAGCTTCAGCGCAAGCACGTTTCGGGGGCGCTATTTTTCGGCAATGTCGTTGCCGGTTGCGTGAACATGTGCTTTTGCGGTTGAATCGAATTCGCCGTACCTGGGGTCCTGTTACATGGTTTCAAAAGTGGTCGCGTCTCATCATAAGGCTGATGTGCAAACGGCGCTTCGCGTCGGTGTGATCGGCGCCGGCATCATGGGTTCCAATCATGCCCGCGTGCTGGCGGGTTTGCCGGACGCCACCCTTGTCGGCATCGTCGATCCCTTGCCCGAGCATCGCACGCGCGCCACCGCGCTCGTCGGCTGCCGCGCCTTTGCAAATCTCGACGACTTGCTCGCCGAGGGCGTCGATGCCGTGACGATCGCAGCCCCCACGCATCTCCATCACGAGATCGCGCTCGCCTGCATCGCCCGCAACATTCACGTCCTGGTCGAGAAGCCGATCGCTTCCTCGGTCGAGGAGGGGCAGGAGATCGTGGCCGCGGCGAGCCGCGCCGGCGTCACCCTGATGGTCGGGCATGTCGAGCGGTTCAATCCGGCGGTCGCCGCCATCAAGCAGGCGATCTCGGGTGAAGACATCCTGTCGATCGGCATCACCCGCGTCGGGCCGTTCCCGCCGCGCATGTCGAATGTCGGCGTGGTGATCGATCTCGCCGTCCACGACATCGACCTGATCCGCTGGTTCACCGAATCCGACATTGTCGAAGTGCAGCCGCAACTCTCCAGCGCGGTCGCCGAGCGCGAGGATATCGCGCTGTTGCAGTTTAGAACCGCCTCGGGCGTGCTCGCCCACATCAACACCAACTGGCTGACGCCGTTCAAGGCCCGCAACGTCACGGTGGCGACACGCGGCAAGTATGTGATGGGCGACCTGCTCACGCGTCAGGTCACTGAATGTTTCGGCTTCAAGCCCGACGGCAGCTATTCGATGCGCCACCTCCCGGTCGGACATGACGAACCGTTGCGCGCCGAATTGATCGCCTTCCTGCGCGCCGTGCGCGGCGAGGTGCCGGCGGTGACCGGCGATGAGGGCGTCGCCAGTCTCGAAATCGCGATCCGCTGCCTGGAAAATCCGCCCCGGCCCGCGGCAAGCTCTCCGCCCCGCAAGGGACCGCGTCGCGTCGTCGGCTGATTTCTGTCCTCCGCCCAGCCTTCGCAAGGCCCTTGAACCAGCAGGCTTCATGAACCAGCAGCTGCGCACTGACAACATTCCCTTCATCGACGTCGCCAGCCAGCGCCGCCGGCTCGGCCCCGCGGTGGACGAGGCGGTCGCGCGCGTGCTGGCGCACTGCCAGTTCATCAACGGTCCGGAAGTGACCGCGCTTGAAGCGGCGCTTGCCGCCTTCTGTGGCGCCAAGCATGTCGTGACCTGCGCCAGCGGCACCGATGCGCTGGTCATGGTGCTGATGGCCAAGGGCGTCGGCCGCGGCGATGCGGTGCTGTGTCCGTCCTTCACCTTCTGCGCGACCGGCGAGGCTGTCGCGCTGGTTGGCGCGACGCCGGTATTCGTCGACGTCGATGAGGCCACCTTCAATATCGATGCCGCCTCGTTCAAGCGCGGCATCGCCACTGCCAAGCGGTTGGGTCTGAAGCCGCGCGGGGTCATTCCGGTCGATCTGTTCGGCCAGAGCGCCGACCACGATGAGGTCTTTGCCATCGCCGTCGCCGAAGGGATGTTCGTGCTCGACGATGCGGCGCAGGCGTTCGGCGCCAGCTACAAAGGCCGCCGTCTCGGCGGCATGGGCGTCATCACCGCGACCAGTTTCTTCCCGGCCAAGCCGCTCGGCTGCTATGGCGACGGCGGCGCGATCTTTACCGACGACGCGAAGTTTGCCGAGGTGCTGCGCAGCGTCCGCGTTCACGGCCAGGGCTCCGACAAATACGACAATGTCCGCCTCGGCCTGACCGGCCGCCTCGATACGATCCAGGCGGCGGTGCTGATCGAGAAACTGAAAATCTTCGATGACGAAATCGCCGCGCGCAACAAGGTCGCCGAGCGTTACGCGCAAGGCCTCGGCAACGTCGTCACCGTGCCTCGACTGGCCAACGGCCATACCTCGGTCTGGGCGCAGTATACGATCCGCCTGCCGGCTGGCACCGACCGC